>CAZUVM010000236.1:0-20599 GCA_964623885.1 uncultured Verrucomicrobiota bacterium | reverse complement strand
GTTGCCCACTTCAGCCTGATGGCCGCGTATTCCTCGACTCCATTCGGCATCATTTTTGTGTCGATCTTCAAAATCTTCCACCTTCGCCCCACGCGCCGGCGCCTGGTGCTTGAGTCGGAAGCGGCCTCGCCCGAAGCCGTTGCGCCCGCCGCGCGGCCAGCACTCGCGCCCAGTGTATGAATCGCTCCATTCTCATTGTCATCTGCGATTTCCTGCTGGTCAGCCTGCTGGTTTTCTCCAACCCGGACATAAACAGAGTAACTGACGGCGGGCTGAAGGAAGTCAAATTCGAGCTGTCTACCAACCAGCCGGATAGCGGCAAGGACATGACCGCTGTCATGCGGCTTGCGTTGAACGAAGAGCGCAAGAACCGCGATGCGCTGCTTGGCGAACTGACCCGTACGCGTGAAGCGGCCGCCCGGGAACAAACGTTGCGCACGGAACGGGAGCAGCAAGTCCAGACCATCCAGCAGCAACTCCAGGCGCGCGAGCAGGAAGCCACGCAATTGCAGCAGCAACAGGCAAGCCTGCAACAGCAATTTGGGGCCGCCCAAACCAACATCCAGGCACTCCAACAACAGCTCCAAAGCACTTCAGCAGAGGCCACGCTTTCGAAAGAGCGTGCTGCCGCCATGGAGGCGGATATTCGCAAGCAACTCGATCAGTCCGCTACTCTGCAGAAGCAGTTAGGAGATTTGCAACGCAGCAATTTGCTGGCATTGGCCGAACGAGAGCGCCTTACGGGTCAATTGCAGGTGGCCGAGGCTGAGAAACGCGCGGCAACCGCGGAAGCTACGCGGGCACAGGAAGAAGTGAAAGCCGAGCGCGAACACTCCGCGGTGCTGGCCGAAGGAGTCAAAACCTTGGCCAATAAGTCGGGAGAGTTGGCACAGGAAATCCGCGAGAATCGGCCGTTGGCTTCGAACACCATTTTCTCCGACTTCCTGACCAACCGGGTGGAGGCACGGTTTGCCGCAGTCCGCGCCGGTATGTTCGGCGATTCAACCAAAACCAAGGACACTGAAACCGTGCTGTTGAGCAATGGCACCAACCTGTTCGCGTTGTGTCATATTCAGGATACGCCGCTGACACTTTTTAACCCGGGCACCGATTGGGAAGGGCTGACTGGTTCGCTCATGCGCAACGGCGCAAACGTCCCGATTCGCTCGACCATCTTTTCGCTGACTGATCCGCGCATTGTGCTGATGCCCGTCACTCAAAAGGATGCACACCAGCTCGGTAGCCGCATTTACCACATTTCCTCCGACCCGTACAAATTTCAGGACGCAGTCCTGGTGGGCGCGCGTGACGGTTACTATGGCGAGTGCAAGTTCGAGATCGACCCCTCCACCCCTCAGTACGTGAGGCTGGACCACAATGTAATCAAGGGACTGTTTGGCAAGTTCAATCCCTCCCGTGGCGATTTCGTATTCAGTCGAACTGGCGAACTCCTCGGGGTAATGGCCAATGGGAGCTACTGCCTCATGCTGCAGAACTTTGACGGTGCCGCAGCCTTCCGGTTTGGACCGGACGTCCGCGAGCAGCACACCGGCGCGGTCCTATCACAGCTCTACACGATGGTGACCGAGCTGCCTTCCAAACTGCAATGACGCGGGATTTTCGCTTGGGTACGGCTCCTTAGGCCGGGTGCCAACCGGCGTCGGTCTTGATGAAGTCGCTCTCTCAGTGTCGCCTCTATGCGTTTGTCGATACCGCCTACTTCAACGGGCGAGCGCCAACCACTATCGCTCAGCAATTATGCGACGGCGGCGCTGATCTGATCCAATTACGCGCGAAGCAATCTGCTGCCGACGATGTTCGTCGTTTGGCTGAATCCATTCTGCCGATTACCCAGCGTGCACAGGTAGGTTTGGTCATCAATGATCATCCCGAAATCGCGCAGCAAGTGGGTGCTGAGCTTTGCCATCTAGGCCAGGAAGATTTCTTCGGCGGGGGTCAGACCGATGTTCGTCAGCTAACAAGGGGGAATCATCAACTGAAAGTTGGCCTCAGCACCCACGACCCGGATCAGGCTCGCAAGGCGCTAACTGCCGGTCCTGACTACATTGCGATTGGACCGGTTTACGCGACCGCAACAAAACCGCAAGCGCAACCGGTCACACCGGATTATGTGCGCTGGGCGGCTGCGAATGTTGACATCCCCTGGTTTGCGATCGGCGGTATTACACTGCAGAATGTTGATGACGTGCTTGCCGCTGGTGCTCAGCGGATATGTGTTGTGTCAGCTATCCTGAACCGCTTGGATATCGCCGCCGCTTGCCAGGATTTTCTTAGGAAACTGGATCGTGGTTAGTCGCCCAAAAGCACTTTTCGGGCAGCGCTGAAAACCGTCTCGAAAAAATTGCCGTGGAGGCAATTACGACTGAGGAAGTGGACGGATTCGCCGGGAACCCAGATAAACGGCCGCAAGATCCAACAAATTTGGCTACCCAGAAACAGATTGCCTGCAAGCCAGGCGAACAAGACTCTGAGCGCAACGCGGCGTTTGCCCGCCAACTGCCGCAGCAGCGGCAGGAGGCGGACATTCCCGACCACCCCGGCGAAAGTGAGGAAAGCTACGAGTGCCAGTTGCAGGAAACTGTGCTCGGATGATGTCGCCGTAGCAGCGCCCGGCGGTGGCGTGTTCCAAATGATGAACAAGGCAATCGGACTCATGGCGCCGAGGATCAAGCCGGCGAAGGCGAAGCTCACCAGTACCGCCGTGAGCGATTGGCGAAAGCTGATATTCAACCCCAGCAACGGCGCAAGCATGCCGTTGAGGAGTCCATTTCCCAGCGTCGTGAGCAGAATCAGCAACGGCAGCTTAATAGCCACATACAATGCCTGCAGCGGAGCCCACCACGAGCCAACGACTGCGCCGTAGGCTCCGGCACCGGCGACAATTGACAGCACGCAAAGCCATATCAACCTCGATTCCCGGCGCACTACCCAATCTCCCAATCCTTGCGGATCGGCGCGGAGGAAGAAATCCACCGCTCTGAAGTGAATGGCTAATCTCAACATGGACCGGCTGGTCACTGGTTCCAACACTCCGCCCAGTAGGTGAGGAAAGACTCTTTCTTTTGCGGCAGAAAGGTATCCGCTGTTCCCACAATCGGACGCAAGGTTGTGGTCATTTGCACTGCGACCAACACAAAGATAATAATCCAGGTGTTCAGGCCGGCCTTGGAGCGGGCTTGTGAATGAGAAAAGCCCTGGTCCAGAAAACGCAGTCCAAAACCGGTCGCAATGAACCAGAAAGCCAGGTGCAACGTTCCCATCCCGGGAACTGATTGCGTGGATTCCGAAAAAAGCCACGCGACTGGCGCGAACCCAATCAGTAATATCGCCATCAGCAGCAGCAAGCCGGCAATCAACCCACAAATCTCAGGCAAGCGTGCTTGCGAGCCGCTCAAGCAGGTGAATATATAAAGACTGGGCAGGCAAATCAGCGCGGAGATCAGAATGCCCCCCAAGATTTTTACGGGCGCAGCCCACATTTGCGTACCCCCGGAAAAACTACCCACAACGGCGCCGTAAGTCAGAGTGCACAGCATGACCACGATGATCATCCGCAGAATCAATCTTCCCACTCCCGGCTGACGAACCTGATACATCACGCGCCGGGGTTGGCGCAAAATGGCCTCCACAGCGCTGATGGGATTGGTGATCGACTCCATTTCTTCCGGACGCGACCCCAAAGGTTCGGATAGGGTCCTGCGCGTCGCAGGTTCATGGCGAGGAGGAATGGGAGGTGGGGCTGGTTGATTATCGCTCATAGACAGATGCTTTTGGTTCGTATCAGAAACTTACTTTGTGATACAAAGTAACTGACCACTTAATTGCCTTTCTGTTCAAACCGGCTTTTACTGACCCCCCAACGCCTTACGGTTCGTCGTTGCCTGCGGTGGCCCGATTCCGATAGCCTCCCAACCTAAACCTATATACATGAGCGTTTTAGTTGTCGGATCGACGGCCCTGGATTCAATCAAAACTCCAAAATCGGAGAACCCGCGACTATTGGGCGGTTCTGCCAGCCACGCGGCAGTGGCCGCCAGTTTTTTCAGCCCGGTCAAATTGATTGGTGTCGTCGGGGAGGATTTTCCGTCGCGCTATCTTCAGCTTTATCGCAAGCACAAGATCGATCTCACCGGATTGCAGATTCTGCCGGGGAAAACATTCCATTGGTCTGGTGAATACGAAGCGAATATGAACAATCGCCGCACGCTGTTGACTGAGCTCGGCGTATTCGAAACGTTCACTCCCACCCTTCCAGATTCGCACCGGAATGACGCCTTTGTTCTACTGGCCAATATCGCGCCATCGCTCCAACACCATGTTTTGAACCAGATGGAGCGGTCGAGGTTCGTAGTGGCCGACACGATGGACCTGTGGCTCAATATCGCATTGTCCGATCTTTTGAAGTTGCTGAAGCGCCTCGACGGTTTCGTGTTGAATGACAGCGAAGCGCATCAGTTGACTAAAGAAGACAACGAGTTTGCCGCGTTAAAGAAAATCCATCGACTCGGCCCGAAATATGTAATCATCAAGAAAGGATCGCACGGTTCACTGCTTTCAGGTCCAAACGGGTTCTTCATTTGCCCAGCTTACCCGCTGCACAAGGTGGTCGACCCCACTGGCGCAGGCGACTCCTTCGTCGGCGGTATGATGGGCTACCTCGCAACGGCTCGAGGAAATGTGGAACAGAATCTCCGACGGGCCATGATTTACGGCAGCGTGGTAGCATCGTTTTGTTGCGAAGGATTTGGCCTGACGCGCACGACCCGCGTCACGCGACGGCAAATCGAGCAGCGCGTCAAAGAACTGCAGCGCCTGACGCGGTTTTAGCTCCTCGGGAAGTTTCCGGTGACCGGTTCGACTGCGGCCGTTTTGAGCTCAGATTGCTTCCATAATTTATCTTTACAGACTTGCGCCTCGACCGAGAATTACTTTTAATCGCCGGCAGATGAATGAGGAGTTGCTGGCGAAGTGCAGTTGCGCGCATTGCGGCAACCACATTGAATTCCCGATTGAAGCGGCCGGCGCGCAGGTTGCCTGCCCGCATTGCAGCCAGCCGACTGAATTGTCTCTTCTCGCGCCTCCATTGCCGGCAACCGACAAGCCCACGGCCGCGGATCTGGTCGCGTCGTTCGGCGGACCGATCCCGCGCACACGAGTTTCGCTCACGTACCAGGTCGGCCTGGTGCTGGTTACGCTCATGATGATCCTTTTGCCTTTGGTTTACCTGGAATTCATCGGGGCTGCGGCTTACGGAGTTTTTTGGTATGGCGCTCACTTTTCATTCCTGCTTCGTTCATTCCAAGGCGGGGTTTATTTCTATTTCCTCAAGGCCGTGGCTTATTTTGCGCCGTTGTTTGCCGGCTCGGTTTTGGTTTTGTTCATGATAAAACCGTTGTTCGCCCGGCGGCCTCGGCACGCCCAACCGCTCGCTATGAATCCCGCGCTGGAGCCGGCCCTGTATGCCTTCATTGCCAAAATCTGCGACCTGGTTGACGCGCCAATGCCGAAACGCATCGACCTCCTTTGCGAACTGAACGCCGCGGCGAGTTTTCGCCGAGGTGCCGCAAGTTTTTTTGGGAACGACCTGGTGCTAACGATTGGTTTACCGTTGGTAGCCGGCTTGAACCTGCAACAGATGGCGGGCGTGATCGCGCATGAGTTTGGGCACTTTACTCAAGGGTTCGGGATGCGGCTCAGTTATATTATTCGCCGGATTAACGGATGGTTCGCTCGTTTGGTTTACGAGCGCGATGCCTGGGATGTGTGGCTCGAAGAATGCGGCATGGAAGCTGAGGACTGGCGCATTTTGCTGATCGCCAACACCGCGCGGTTGGCCGTGGGCTGCTCGCGCCTGTTTTTGATGTTACTGATGCTCCTTGGCCACGGGATCAGTTGTTTTCTCCTGCGGCAAATGGAGTACGACGCGGACAGCTATGCAATCAAGGTGGCCGGCAGCGCCGCGGCGGAATCGGCGACCCGCCGCATTGCGGAACTGGGCCAGGTGATGGGCAAGACTTACAAGGACATGCGCACCACCTGGAATATGAGCCGGCGGCTGCCGGCCGATTTCCCTGCTTACCTGGCCTTGCAATGTTCGAAGATTCCTCCAGCCGCCCGCGAGCGGCTCCAGGACACGCTCGGACTCGCCCGGACCGGCTTGTTTGACACTCACCCTTCGGATGGTGATCGTATCCGGCGCGCCCGGCTGGCCGGGGACCAGGGAGTGTTTCACCTTAACCTGGCAGCGTCTAACCTCTTCTCGCACTTCGATGTTGTTTCCAACCAGGTCACACATCTCCACTATGCCGAGGATCTCGGGCTGGCGTTTGACAGCTCAAATTTGAGACCGGTAGAAGAAGTCGCGCGGTAACTCCGCCGTGTATTAGAACGGAGCCTCATTGCCGGATTGAGCCTCGGCGATCGATTAACAAAAGAGGCGGCGCCATCTTCGGTTCACCCCGCAAATGGATTCGCACGTATCCGTTCGTCCCGGTCATCTTAGTTTCACTGCCATCCACTTGGACGGTTTCGACCTGTTGGCGACCAACCGGCAACTCCAAATCGGCGTCGCCTGCGCCGGCGGCCGCCCATGAAATCCAGACTCTGCCGGCATCCGTGTTGGTGCTATCCACGTGGCAGTAAACCACCGGTTTGCCACTCAGGATGTGAGCTTGCTCCTCTGCGGGAAGCATAGGAAATGGATTGGGCAAGGCATGGACATAAGCGCGAACCGCAATCTGTTCGGGGCGGGACGCATCCATTACCATCACTTTGCGGATGCCGGCGGCGAATGCCCGGGTGAGGAATTGGATACGCCACGCTGCGCGACGCTCACGGGAAAGAACGCCTAGAAAATCGAAGTTGCCTTCCGTTTGCCAGTACTCCTGTTTGCGCTGGTAGGTAAACCCGCCGGCGCGGTTCTCCCATCTTTCGAATACCTCACGGATCTCGCCGAAAGCCACCTCAATAGTGCGATCTTTTCCCGCAAAGGCGGTGTCGAGACCTTCGTAAATATGGAATGAAACCACGTCCAGAGCGGGACCGATTGAATAAGACTCATTTTTTTCCCGGAACACAGGGGAGCCCCTCCGTGAATCGGCATCGAGCGCCGAGTCCATCCAAGCCAGTGCGCTGGGGCCGATATTCGCGGCGGGCCCGATGATGACCGCTTGGGGGTCGACTCGTTTGATCGCCGCCGCGACCTTGGTGACAAATTCGGCGTAATCCGCGGCCTGATCTTTCCAATGCGTCAGGTAACTATTAGGCTCGTTATCCAATTCCCAGGCACGTACGCCGTAATTCTGCCAACCCTGAGTTTGGGAGAGCGTGCCGCGCGGCGCGTACCTGGCGGCGAGCTTCCCCGCGAACGCTGCCGCGGCGTCCATGTTGGCTGGGGCGGATTTGCCTTTTTCGCGGCGGCCCACCCAGGAAGGTGGACCACCGGCGTTGCCGCCAACCACAGGCGCTTGCATTAATACATTCAGGCCCCGCGAATGAGCCGCGATCACGAACGCGTCCAGTGCACGCCAGGTGGACGGGATTTCTGCGGACAAATCAAGGGGACCATTGGGCTCGAGTGCCCTCCAGTAGACCGGCATGAAAGTCCAGCGCAAGCCCATATCGTGTTCGGCATCCAGGTCCTTGGTTTTTGAAGAACTGCCTAACGCACCGCCTTTACCGTCCCAACTGCCCGTATGGCCGAGGTAAGGCGAATCGAAACCATCAAGTCCGCCACCCAGTGGATTGCCAGGCAACGGCGGAGAGATCGGATTGATGACGTGCGGGTAAGACTTTGGCACACGACCAAAAAAAATGAACACGGCCGCCAGCATTCCCAAGACAACCAGACTAAGACAGCCACACCCCCATTTGGCCGGTCTTAGACAGCCGCCTGGCCTTTTCGGATTTCGAGGAAGCGGAACAGCAGAGCTTTTATCCGATGACTCGGCAGGCACCATTTCATTGGGAATCGGATCGCCGTCTGATTTTGAGCCCTCGTGATTCATTCTCGTGTTAAGGGCTCAAAAGCTGGCAGCATCAAACGGACGATGGAAAGCTGCTGTGGCTTTGTCGAGCCACAATCTTTTGACGCGAGGCAGTTCCGCAGGTTAAGTTAATTAATGTTCATCGCAGGACTGGGTACGGCTGCGCCGCGGCAGCGGTATGCACAACGCGAAGGGTGGGACGCGGTGCAACAGGCCCCGCAGTTTCAGCAGTTGACCCCGCGCTCGCGCGCTATTCTCAAGAAAGTTTTGACTGGAAGCAATGGAGTCGCTGCCCGTCACCTTGCCCTCGACAGCCTGTCACAGGCTTTCGATATAGATCCTGATTCTCTCTATGCGCGATTTGTCGAACACGCACCCGAGCTTGCCACGGAAGCCGGTCGGAAGGCGCTCGCGGACGCTGCAGTAACCCCCACTGAAATCGATGCCCTGCTCATCAGCACCTGCACTGGGTATCTGTGCCCCGGTCTCACCAGTTACGTAGGAGAGGGATTGGGATTGCGATCGAACGTGCTCAATCTGGATCTGGTTGGACAGGGCTGCGGTGCGGCCTTGCCCAATCTGCGGACCGCCGAGGCGTTGTTGCAGGCCGGTCGCTGCGCGCGTGTGTTGTCAATCTGCGTCGAGGTTTGCAGTGCCGCATTCTATCTGGATAACGACCCCGGTGTGCTGGTCAGCGCCTGCCTTTTCGGTGACGGCGCTGGCGCTGCCGTCCTGTCCAACGAACCCGGCGGTGGCGCAAGGGTCGAATGGAAAACCAGCGGCTCGCTCTTGAACGCGGGCAATCGTGACTTGCTGCGCTTTGAGCAAAAAAAAGGTATGCTCCGCAATATTCTGGCGTTCGAAGTTCCTGAGATCGCTGCCGACCATGTGCAGCGTGTGCTGGAACAAGTGCTCGGCCCTGCGGGTGTGAAACAAGAAGACATCCGCGGCTGGATATTACACCCGGGCGGGCGGGACGTGCTACTCGCCTTGAGGGAGAAGTTGGCGTTGAGCGAATCGGATGTGCGCTGGAGCGCGGCTGTTCTCGAGGAATACGGGAACCTGAGCAGCCCTTCAGTCTTCTTTGTACTACAGGCAGCACTGCAAGACTCGGTTCCAAACGGCTACTGGTGGATGACTTCGTTCGGCGCCGGGTTTAGCGGGCATGGAGCTTTGCTGAAGGTGGGATGAATTGGGGTGAATGGCAGGCAGACTGTTTGGATCTTTCGATGACGCGTTTGGTTCAGCCGGAACTCTTGGATGATTTGCCACCAACGGATCCGCTCGCCATCCAATCGCGTCAGGACTTGCAACGGCTCAACGCGTGGATGGGCAACGGCGGGATCGTTGTGAAGGCGTTGCAAACAAACTGGCCGGGGCGAGCGCCCGAATGCCTCGCAGAATTGGGCGGCGGCGATGGAAGTTTGATGGTGAACGTTTTGAGGCGTATGCGCCGATTTTGGGTCACCGTGAAAAGCTGCGCCGGTGGCCGGAGCCAAGGGCGCCAATTGGTACTTGTCGATCGGCACAACGCCGTAAAACCCGAAACCCGCGCAGAATTTGCCAGGCTCGGTTGGCAGGCGGAAGTTGCTGCGGTGGACGTCTTTGACTGGTTCGAGGAAGCGCGCGAGGCGACGCCGGAAATCATGGTCACAAACTTGTTTCTTCACCATTTCGCGGCCGAGGATTTGACCAGATTGTTGGCTGCCATTTCCAATCAAGCGAACCTGTTCGTGGCGCTCGAACCGCGGCGCAGTGCTTTGCCAAGCCTGTTCAGCCGGTATGTGGGATTGATCGGTTGCGGGCCCGTCACCCGGTATGATGCGCCAGTGAGCGTTCGCGCCGGGTTTACGGGCCGCGAGTTGGCTGAATTGTGGCCTGTAGGCAGCGGTTGGCGCATTGAGGAACGAGCGGCGGGATTGTTTGGACATTTGTTTGTCGCAAGGCGACGAAGATGACACGCTGCGCGGCTGGCCGGGACGGCAGGGATGATACAACACAAGCCCATCTCAATAATCGGCGGTGGCCTGGCAGGGTTGACCCTTGGGATAAGTCTGAGGCAACACTCTGTTCCGGTTACCATCTATGAGGCCGGCCGTTATCCACGACACCGGGTTTGCGGTGAATTCATCAGTGGTCGCGGCCAGGAGGTATTGACCAGGCTGGGACTGCGGGAGCGGCTGAATTCCGCGGGGACAATTCCAGCGGAGACCGCTGCCTTCCTTTTCGGCAAGACCTGCTCGCCTATTCGAAAACTGACACCTCCGGCGTGGTCTATCTCGCGTTATGCATTGGACACCTTGCTGGCGCACGAATTCCGCACCGCCGGTGGTGACTTGCTTGAAAACAGCCGTTGGCAAGCGGCTGACCAAATCGAGGGGGTTGTTGATGCGAGCGGACGGCACGCGCGACCGATTGAGAACGGCTGGCGTTGGTTCGGAATAAAGGTGCACGCGCGCGCCGTCAGGCTTTCGGCCGATCTTGAAATGCATGGTTTGCCTGATGGTTATGTTGGCATGAGCAGACTCGTCGGCGGTGAGGTGAACGTTTGCGGATTGTTCCGGCGCCGCGTTGGCAATAAAGCGCCATCAGATTGGCACCTGATTCTGCGCGGTTCACGTGGCAGCGCTTTGCGCGAGCGGCTGGGGACAGCGGCATTCGACGAGGACTCGTTCTGCGCAGTGGCTGGACTGCCGATTCGAGCTCAACATGCGCAAGGCCGCGAGGAGTGCTGCATTGGCGACGCCTTGACGATGATCCCGCCAGTGACTGGAAACGGCATGTCCATGGCATTTGAGGCGGCGCAACTGGCAACGGAACCGGTGGCTGCTTACAGCCGTGGTGAATGCGACTGGCGTGAAACGAAGCGCATCATTGCGCGCGCCTGCGACAAAGCCTTTGCGCAGCGGTTGGCATGGGCGCGTCGGCTCCAGTGGCTGATGTTCTCGCCACTAATGTGCAGTCCGGCAATCGGTGTGGTTCTCAACTCGGCATGGCTGTGGAAAGTCATGTTTAGCCGGACTCGCTGATTGGACTCCGCACTTTCCTGTTGCCCCGAAACAGTGGCTCGTAAACCCTGCACGCGTGTTTGAGCTGCTGAAAACCGATACCGCGTCGAAAGCGCGATTGGGAAGATTAACAACCCCACACGGCGTGATCGACACGCCGGTGTTTATGTCCGTCGGCACTCAAGGGAGTGTTAAGGCGATTGACCCGCGGGAGCTGCGCGAAATGGGCACGCAGATCATTCTCGGCAACACTTATCACCTCAGTATTCGGCCGGGCTTAGAGATCATTCAGGCCGCAGGCGGACTGCATCGTTTTATTAATTGGCCGGGACCCATCCTTACCGACAGCGGGGGTTTCCAGGTGTTCAGCCTGGCAACGATTCGCAAAATTCAGGCGCACGGTGTTGAGTTCCGTTCACACCTCGACGGTTCGCTGCTGTTTTTGGGACCAAAGGAAGCGATGGCGATTCAGCGGACTTTGGGCTCCGATATTGCGATGGTGTTCGACGATTGTCCGCCGCACACCAGCACGCCTCGCGAGTTGAGGTCCGCGGTCGAGCGGACGCTGCGCTGGGCGGCCGAGTGCCGGGAACAGCCGCGGGCCACCGGTCAGTTGGTTTTTGGAATCGTTCAAGGCGGCACCAATGCGGCCCTGCGGGAGGAGTGCGCACGGCAATTGGTGGCGCTGAACTTTGACGGCTATGCGATCGGAGGGGTAAGTGTCGGTGAGCCCGAACCGGAGATGCTGCGAGCGATTGAAATGACCGAGCCATTCTTGCCGGCGGAGCGCCCGCGCTATGCGATGGGCCTGGGCACACCGGCACAGTTGGTGGAGTTGGTCGCGCGCGGCGTGGACATGTTCGATTGTGTTTTGCCCACGCGCGTGGCCCGCAATGGCACTGCCTTTACGCGCAAAGGCAGCCTTAGCATTAAAGGCGGCGCCTACAAAGCCGATTTTCGGCCGATTGAGGAGGATTGCGACTGCTTTGCCTGCCGTCATTTCACGCGCGCATACCTGAGACATTTGCTGAACGTGGGCGAGATCCTCGGCTTGAGAATGCTGAGCGTCCACAATACACGAATGTACCTCCGCGTGATGGAGGATATCCGGGCGACGATTGCCGCCGGAAACTTCGCCGAGTATCGCCGCGAGTTCACGGCCAATTACGTGCCGACGAAGAAGGTTTTGCTGGCCCGCGCCGCTGAAGCGGAGCGGTAATCAAACCAACTCTCTGTACACGTCCGGGTGTGGTCGCGAGATGACCACGGCATTGACCAGGACACCGGCTTCGGCGATGACTTGCCTCCCCGCGGCGACGGACGCCTGCACCGAGGCCACATCGCCGGTCATCGTGCAAAAAGCTTTTCCGCCAAGGGCCATGGCGAGGCGAACCTCTAAAAGTTGCACGGCGGCGGCTTTTGCCGCGGCGTCGGCAGCCTGAATTAGAGTCGCAACATTAAAAGATTCCAGGATACCAAGGGCTCCGGTCGGTTGCACCGGTTCAGTGCGGCCGAGCGCGACAAAAACATCGGGATGCACGTTAGGAATGACGAAGCTGTCAATGAGACAGCCATTGGCGGCTTGTGCACCAGCGCTAACCGCAGAATCCACTGCCGCAGTCTCACCCCCGATGAGCACCATATATTTCCCCGAGCAGATGGAGCGCGACAAAAGCAGGCGGACGTTACCCGCTTTGAGCATTGTATCAGCGGCCTCAAAGCCGGAAGCGACGCTCGAAAGTTCAATCAGGCCGATGGATTTCTCGATCATATCACTTTTCTAAAATGATTTGCTGGGCAGTAACCTCGCGCACAGTTCCGGCTATTGGTGCATGCAGCACCGCGCCCAAAGCATTGGCGGCAGGCTCACCAATGACCTGGCCTACGGTGACGCGGTCGCCCGCCGCAACTTTTGCCACGCTGGCGGTTCCGGCGCTTTGTTTGAGCGGCAAAACCAGCCTGGCCGGCGAAACGCCGTCGCGCAGCGGCGCAGGAAAATCGTAATCCTGGACATGGAGTTTCTTTGTGAGCGTCTTGATTGGAACATGTCGGCCGTCTTGCATTGGATGTGGCTTCACCGTCGTCGGGCCGCTCCATTTGATGTTGGCGCGACGCATCGCCGCCTTGCCATCGTCGCAGGCTTCTTTCGGGTAAAGTTCTTCCGGACACGCGTAGAGCGTGCATAACCCGCAAGAACAACACAACGAGGCCCACTGATTGAAGTGATCGGCGCCGGTGGCGGTGAAAGCCAGGCTGCGCATCACCTGGTGAGGCTCGACCGCATACCCCAGGAGGAAACGCGGACAATACTCGGTGCAGTAGCGGCATTGGTCGCAAGCTGATTTACCGATTTGAGCCTGCACCTGATTGGGCTTGAGCTTGCGCTCGATGACGTGGTGCGTGCGAGGCAGGATCACGACTCCGGTTGCGGTCTTGGTGATCGGTGTGTTGAGGTCATCAGTGGTCTGGCCCATCATCAAGCCGCCAATGACAAGCACGGGATCATCAGTGGTCAAACCGCCGGCAGCTTCGAGACAATCGCGATAGCTGGTACCGAGCGGCACTCGCAGCGTCACTGGCGAGCGCACCGCGCCGGCGATGGTCAGCATCTTGTGCGTGACCGGTTGGCCATCAGCAGCACGTGCGATATTGATGATTGTTTCGACGTTTTGGACAATCACACCAACCTGAATCGGTATCCCCGTGGGCGGGATCAGCCGACCGGTCACGTTGTAAACCAGATCGTATTCATCTCCGGCTGGATAATAATCGCCCAGCAATTTAAGACGAACCTGGGTTCCCTGGCAGGCGGCCTCGACCGCTTCGACTGCCTGTTTCTTCTTCGCTTTGATACCGATGACGCCGTCTTTCGCGCCAACGGCTTCCATGGTGAGTTGCATCCCGCGAACCAATTCAGCAGCGTTTTCCTCCATCAGCACGGCGTCCTTGTGCAGCAGCGGTTCGCATTCGGCACCATTGGCGATCACTGTGTCCGCTTTAGCGGCGAGCTTGACGTGCGTGGGAAATCCCCCGCCGCCGGCGCCAACCACGCCGGCACGTCTTACACTTTCCACCAGGTTCATTGAGGTTATTCTGAAAGCGAGACTCCCTTAAGAACAGCAAATTGTGTGAGGCACCCGGCGAATCTTAGCTGGAGCGATTCAATGGAAAGGGGCCGCGCCCGCCGCGGGAGCAGCGGTTGGCGCCTCGCCAACCGCGTTCCTGCATCGGCAATTTCTGCTCATTATTTGGTGGGCCCATCCTAGCCAACCGGCGGGGGCGCCGGTTGGCGGCGCCCGGGGCGGGCGCGGTCCCGGGAAGATAACTGCCGTTCCGGCTTTCGCCACTATCGCAGCAGAGCTGCCAACTCGACTTTTGCCATCAGACAATCCGGCTCGTCTCCGAGCGCCAGGTCGAATTCCGCCTTCGCCTTGTCTGATTCACGCAGCCCCGCATAAGCAAGGCCTGCCACGCAATGAGCTTGGGCCGCTCGGTTCCGATCCGTGGCGCGTTCGGATTGTTCTGCGGACTGGTCCGATTCGGTTTGCGCCTTTAGCGTAGTCTGAGCAGACTCGAGCAGGTTTTTCATCGTCTTTTCGCTCTCTTGAGTGTTCCCAAGCTCTCGTTCCGCCAAAGCCTGGTAATAGGTCTGCACCTGGCGGTCCAGACCACCGCTGTCGGCGCCGCGCCGGGTATTGCGCCTCGATGTCGCCGCCGCAGCTTCCGTCCAGCTTTGCCGGGCTTTCTCGGGTTCGCCATCGGTTGCATGCGCGACACCCATCCAATAGGCGATTTCAGCGCCGTGTACTCCGTGGGTTTGGTCGGACGGTAGATTATCAGGGATATTCCTGGCCTGCTCAAAATCGGCAAGAGCCTTGGCCGGTTTGCTCTCGGCTAATTCGCGGCGTCCGCGAAGCAAATGTGCCTGCACCCAAGCTTCCGCCACATCCAAAGTGCCTCCCTCCCAAACAGCAAACTGCCGATCGGTCATGAGACTTATGGCGTCCTCATATTTGGCGGCGAAAATCTTTAGACCAATCTCGCGCGAAAGCGCGTCGTCGCGTTTGGCAACGATTGACTGGTTTTGTTCCATCAAAGCCAGGCGTTTCTCCGGCGCTGTGCCTGCCGTGGCATAGAGCTCGTCCAACTCCTTAAAGTGCAACGCGAATTTCTCTTGGCTCGCGACTGCGCTTTCGAGTTGATAGATCGCCCGGGCCAGATTGTTGGTGGATTTTCCATGGGACAACGCGACCGCTAAATTCCGATGAGCCAACGCAAGTGCAGGATCAAGGGCAGTCGCGATTTCCCACAGCCGCGTGGCCTCTTCCGGCTGCCAATCATATAATAAATTACCGAGATAATACGGCGCGCGGCCATCCTTAGGGTCCGCAGCGATCGCGCTGCGCAAGACGTCGATGCTCTCCCATTGAAAAGGAAAGACATAATCGGGGCTCGCCACCCGAGCCAGCCGCCGAAACTCCGCGGCTTGGTGGGCGTCGTGCAACTGCTCTGCGAAATACGCTAGATAATAATAAGCCAATGGCTGGTTCTGTGCTTTGTCGCCGCAGTCACGAAGTGACATCGACAATAGGTTTGTCCCGTCGCTCCAGAGACCGGCGTTGGCGTACTCGGCTGCCGCCTCGAGACCCGTGTTTGGGAAGCGGCTCAGAGCGAACGAAAGTGTTTGAGCATCCGTCTTGCTACCCGCCAACTGGCGTTCGAACGTCAATCGAACGTCCAACGGATCCGTGATATGTGCGGCACTCGCCAACACGGTCAGCGCGTCTTTCGACCGGCCCAGGTGCCGCAGTATGGTGGCTTTCAAGGTCAAGGCACGTAAATTCAATGCGTTTGCCTCGAGCGCACGCTCTGAATAATTCAACGCCTGGGAGAAATCCGCGCGTCGGCAGGCTATCTGGGCCATTTCATAATTAGCAGGACCACGCCAGTCCTGGCTCCATGCTGCCTTGCCGAAATGATCGAATGCTTCATCCACTCGACCCTGCGCTACTTCCGCCAAACCCAAATAATAGAAAGGTTCGCCTTCTTTAGGTGCTGTATAATTCTTCTCGAGCCGCTTCAAAGCCGCTCGCAAATGCGCTTCGGCTTCAGCAAACCGCGCCTGCTTTAGTTTGCGAATGCCGAACGCGAGGTTCACGCGAGCGTCCAGCGGGTCGCGACGCAGTGCTTCTTCCCAATAAGGGTCTGGCACCTGTCCCGGCGCGTGGAACTGCTCAATTCGTCGTCCGGCAAGGTAAAGCTCTTCCATCGTTTTCACTTCCTCCGGCGGAGACGGCGGAACTACCGGATCGGGCTTGTCCAATGGTTTCAGCCGCACCGGAGCGTAAGCAACCAATTCCTTACCGTGGGAACTCAGAGAGGCTCGCAGGTCGTGCTCGTCATTGCCTGGTGGCAAACGAACCTGTTTCTTGTATGGATGTGCCGGGTCAATAGCCAACTTCTCCTCCAAAAGCACCTTGCCACCGGCTCGGAGCGACACTACTGCGTCCGGGTAAGCAGCGGTTGTGCAAAAGCCCAGGGTGGCGACATCGGCAGGCTGCGAGCTGGATCGAACCGGTAATTCCAAATTTACTGCCGCATCCAGGTTGGCGTTTTTCACGCCGCCAATGTCGCGAAAAGGATACCAATGCAGCTCGAACGATTTCGTAGCGAAAGGTTCCAACCAGCTATAATCCGGTTGATTATCCGAGTACGCGCCGGTCATCAGTTCGATATACGGGCCGTCGTTGTCGGTAAGTATCTTGTCCCACATCCGGCCGCGCGGACCGGTGCCCCAGGTCCAGAATTTCTTTCCTGGGACAGCCTCGTGGTCGGCGACACTCAGCGTGCCTGCTTCTTTCCCGTGGTCGTAGCCGGCAAAGAAATCATCCTGATAATTCCACGCGAACATCGAATTGGCGGAAATGTGATTGGAATACCAACTCACATCGGTGCCATTGCCGAAATCAGCCCCGGCATAGCGTCCCGTCGCCATAGGCCAGGTTTCGAACTCACGTTTGCCGTGGTATGTAACAAATTGCGTGCCCGGCGGGAATATGACCTGATACGTGTCATTCACATGCACCGCCACATTGGCAAAGCAGAGCATCGTTTGGATGAACGGCGTGCGGTTAAGGATGCGCACCTTCGCGGTCAGATATGATTTGCCTGGCGAAAGCGCATATCCGACCACCCAGCGCATCCGCTGCCGCAGCTCCAATTCACCTACCCAAACCGTTTGGCTGCCGTCCGCATTGGACTCTAAACGGTATTGCACCGGCAGGAACGTCGTGGCGCGATGATGGTGCGGGATATTCCACTCGATCCCGCCCGACGTCCAGGCGCCAATCAGGCCGATGAGCGCGGGTTTGATGACATGCTGGCGATAGACAAAGTTGTAGCCGTTGCTTTTATCAATTGCCTCGAACAAACGCCCGCCGATTTCCGGCAGGATGCCCACGCGAATGTATTCATTCTCCAGGTATACGATGCGGTACACCCGATCCATTTTGACATGCGTTAGCGAATCATAGAGCGGGTATGGATACACCCGGCCTTGAGCTCCCTGCGAGTTGCGCCCGAAATAAAACATCGGGTTCGGCTCGGGTTCCCCCGCCGCGTAAGTGGGAATTGTGATCGTGGTTTCCCAGGCTTTAACGGCCGCATACCCCGAACCTGGGAACACAGCCACAACCAGCAGGACCGCAAACCGGAGAAGGCGCATTTCTACTGGAAGAGCTGCGGCGCAAACTCGATAAGGTAATCGCGCCAATTAAGCCAGGTATGGGCGCCTTCGCTTTCCTTGTAAACGACATCAAAAGAATGCTTTTTCAGCATCGCCACTGTGGCGCGCGAGGTTTCGACGAGAAAATCGTCTTTGCCGGTCGAAAACCAAAAGAGTTTTAGGCCTTTTTTAAGGTTCGGATCGTCGAGCACCTTTTGATTTCGCTCTTCGAATGTCGGCCCCTGTTGCTCGCGTCCGGGCCCGCCACCGGTGATGCCAAAGACTCCCGAGCTGAACACGCCTAGATACCCAAACTTGGCCAGGTTCGGCACCCCGATATTGAGGGTCTGGCCTCCTCCCATCGAGAGCCCCGCCATGGCGCGATGCTTATTGTCTGTGTAGACACGATAATGCTGTTCGACATACGGCATGATGTCGTTGAGGAAATCCTGCGAAAACTCATCCACGGCCGGCCGCGGGCCGCCCATGCGCATCGCGCTGGTATGCCCTGCGGGCATGACCACGATCATTGGTTTCGCCTTTTTGGCGGCGATGAGGTTGTCGAGAATGAAACCGGCGCGGCCAACCGAGCTCCAGGCCTCGTCGCAATCACCGGCGCCGTGTAGCAGATAGAAAACCGGAAACTTGCCTTTGCCCATCTCATAGTCGGGCGGCGTATAAACGTGCATCCGCCGAAATCGTTTCAGCGCCGTCGAGTAGTAAGTGACCGACGCTACCGCACCGTGCGGCACCTCCCTGGTATCCATGAATTCGGAACCGGGAACGACCACAAGACTCCAAACATTATTGAACGACTCACTAATATCACCATTGCGCGGATCAATAACCGGCACGCCGTCCACATTGAAGTTGTAACGATAGGCCCCGGCGGACAATGGACCCAGAGTGACTTCCCAGACGCCGTTGGTCCCTTTAGTCATCTCGGCGCCGCGATTGTTGCCCGGGATATCTCCTCCCGAAACGCGCACGGCTTCCGCTCGCGGCGCCAGGATTCGAAACGTCACATGGCGATCCGCCGCGACTTCCGGCGAGACCACCACCGGACCCTGCGGGCCTCGCGGCCGCGCCGGGGCGGCGGGTTGAGCCGGAGCGCCAATCGCTGCCAAAACGGTGCCGATGAGTAATAACCGCACGACAATGCGCGAGGAAACAGAGAAGGGGAGTAGGCGTTTCATAGGTTCAAACCACGGGTAGAACGAATCGTTCGGTTGCAGGCGAGACGAGCGGCGCAATGGGCCAGTCGCATCCGTTCATGGCGCGGAGGCTACCGGGGGTTCCTTAGGTAGTCAATGAACCAAGGTGCGCCTGGCACCCGCACCCTACGCACAAGGAGGAAGCCACGTAATACCATATAACGGCCTCTCTTTCGTGTATTTCGTACTACTATCCATGAAAGTTTCTGCGGCCTGCAGCAAACTCTCGTCCTCGTTCTCTTCCTCTTCCTCCAATGGACTCAATTGGCCTCCCTTTTGGTTGCGGCTCTGTATTTCGTGGTTACACCTCGTATAGAAACGATTTTGGGTTCGCCTGGGGCCTTTTCCTGTTGCGCTGCGCAAGCTGTAACCTTAAAAGGTTGTGCAGACTCTAGCCAATAGCATGTTAAACCGTCGTTCATTCCTCAAACGCATCACTTTAGCCGCCGGCGCCTTGTCGGTCGGCAGCTTTTCACCCCAACCGGCCTACACTGCCGGCTCCGACAACAAACTGAACTGCGTCCAGATCGGTTGCGGCGGGCGTGGCATGAACCACCTCGAATGGTTCGTCCAACAAAGCCACGAAAACCTGATGGCGATTGTGGACCCGGACGAAAAGCAGCACGCGAAGGTGAAACGCTGGCTGGCCAGCAAGAATGTCGACGCGGACAAGGTGCAGACTTTCACCGATTACCGGGTCATGTATGACAAAATCGGGAAGCAGGTCGATGCGTTCTTTATCGCTACGCCCAACCATCACCATGCGCCGGCAGCCATGCAGGCGATCGAGTTAGGCAAAGCCGTTTATTGCGAAAAACCACTGACCCACACGATTGCCGAAGCCCGCAAGTTGCGCGAAATGGCCAGTCAATCCAAAGCCGCGACCCAAATGGGCAACCAGGGTCACTGCGAGGATGGATACCGCAGCCTGTGCGAATGGGTCGAAGCCGGTGTCGTCGGCAACATCACCGAAACCCATAGCTGGACCGACCGCGCCAACGGCGGCGTTGGACCGCGTCCCCCCTCTTTGCCGGTGCCAACCGGCATGCACTGGGACGAATGGATCGGCCCGGCTCCTTTCCGCGATTTCCATTCGGGTCTTCACCCGCACGATTGGCATGGCTGGTATGATTTTGGCAACGGTTCGCTTGGCAACATGGGCTGTCATGTTTTGGACGGTGTTTTCTGGGCGCTCAAATTGCAGCATCCCGTTGCCGTCGAAACCGAGGAGGTTCGTGGCGGCAGCGATGAACGTTATCCCACGGGTGCGCGCCTCCGCTGGGACCTGCCTGCGCGCGGCTCCATGCCGCCCGTGAAGGTTTATTGGTACGAAGGATTTAAACAGGGCGTCGAAGCCAAAGCGGTCGGCAAGCTCCAGGCCGCCACCGGAGCCAACCGCAATCTGCCACCTCTGTTGCTCGAACTGCAAAAGCAATACCCCGACGAGGAATTCGATAGCAGCGGAACGCTTTACGTGGGCGAAAAGGGTGTTTTGTATACCGCCACGTACGGGAAATTCCTGCACGTCGTGCCGTGGGAGAAGATGAAAGACGTGAAACCTCCCCCGCGCACCATGCCTCGACCCAAGAACATTATGGCCGATTTCCTGGATGCGTGCCGCGCTGGCAAAAAGGAAACCTCCGCCAG
>CAZUVM010000235.1:0-15128 GCA_964623885.1 uncultured Verrucomicrobiota bacterium | reverse complement strand
CTCCAGAGCACTTGCGAAACGTTGACGGCACTTAAGGCATAGAGCGTTCCCGGACTGCCACTGTTGCCGGAATTGTTGTCGATCACCCAGACAATGCCATTGTTGTTGCCGTTGGCCGAAACCACCGGGCTGCCGTTGAGTCCGCCCACTGAAACCGGAGCGCTGGCCACGGCAGTCTGATTGATCGAAGCGTTGCTGATGCTGAAAGCTTTGAGCGCCGAGGAGCTCGCCTGGAAAAAAAGCAAATTGTTCCAATACGCAGGCGGGCTCCAAGAACCGTTGATGCCATTGAAGGCTTCCACAATCTGGCTGTCACTGCCGCTTTGCCAGTGCCCCATGGTATCGCGGTCAACGAGATAAATCCTGCCCGACTTGCCTGGTCCTACGATGAGATGCCGATGGGCCGCGCTGCCCACCGAGTCCGGCAGGAGCAAGGGTCCGCAGGAGCCGAGATCCGTGTCATTGGCCGCGAGCGTCGCCTGGTCATTAGGCGTGAAGTAATCGGCGACGGCTAGAATGTTAGTCGTCAAAGTATTGGTCGTCGAGAGTTTCACAAAACTGTCCGCGTAATCGCCGCCGTTGGTGTTGGCGCTGAACGAGCCGTTGCCGCTTTCGAAATAGAGGTTGTTGGCCGCATCCACGCAAATGCCGCCACCACCCATCCAGATACCGCCCTCGGCTGCGTTCGCACCGAAGACCGCTGTGCTCGCATTGGGCGTCGTATTAAAAACGCCTTTCAAGGCAAGATTCGTCGCGTTATAGGCGAATACCCAACCGTGATAGGGGTCGGTATCGGCATAGCTGGCATAAGCGACCACGAGCAGTCCGTTAGCCAGGCACAACGCTGGACGCTCGCCATGCTGAACCGCCGAAAATATCTGCCACCCGCCCGAACTGCCCACCCCAGATCCCGGCACCTGACCCGCGACCACGACGGGGCTATATGGCCGTTCGGCGCCGGTCGTTACGTCCAGAGCGTGAATCCGGTGAACATAGTTTGTGGTGCTCCCAACGATGTCGCGCGTGAAGGCGTTCACGTAAATCGTGCCGGTCGACGGGTCAATCACCGGCGTGCCGGTCATGCCGACTTCCGGCACGATATCCGTGTAGCCGCCGCCGCTATAGCGATAACCGAACGGCGCGGCCGCGCTGTTGGCTGAAACTCCGAAATTGTTTTTCCAGAGCACGCCGCCGTTCGCCCCGGTGTTGTTGTCGGCATCGAGCGCATACAAGGTGTCATGTTCGGTTGCAACGAACACGACGTTGTGCACGCCCAGGCCGGGAATGGTGACGTTGGTCATGAACAAGGGCTCGGCATAAACGTAGCCGTCCAACGTGTACGAAAACAATTTTCCGAACGTGTTGGTGTTCACATTGGCCGGTGTGAGCCAGGTCTCATTGGTGTTCGCCCCCTGTCGCGTGTTGTCGTAGTGGTACGTGAGGACCGGTACGCGCGTCACGGACGGGTTGGCCGCCAAAGTAGTGAAACTCAACGATGGCTGGGCCCACGACTTGGTGACCGAGTTCGACGCAAAGGCGGTGAAATAGTAAGTCGTGTTAGTCGTCAGCCCCGTTACTGTAGCACTGAAGCTTCCGTTGGTTTGGCCCAGGAAGATGCTATTAGACCAGGAGGCGGCGTTAGTTTTGCCGTCGCTGGTGCCGTAGTAAATGGTGACAAATGGCGTGCCGGCGCCTGGCCAGGATACCTGGCCGCTGAGCGTTGCCGACGTGGCGAGCACGGAGGCCGACTGATTGGCGATGACCAGATTGGTAACCGCAGTCAGACTGACGTTAGTGAAAGTAGCGGTGTTCAGCGCTGCATTGTTGTGCGCGGTCACATCCAGGCCCGCCATCACCGTGCCGTTCATCGAAATCTGCTGGCTGGAGACCTGCACCCAGTTGACGCCATCAGAACTGTAAGAGCCCGTGAAATTCTGGCCGGACCGCACCAATTGGAGCCAAACCGGCACTGTTATGCCAGCCACCTGGCTGTTGCCACAACCACCGCCGGCAGTGCTTCGCCATTGAAAGCTGACACCCTGGCCGGCAGTGGCGACGATGCTGACGTTCACCGACCCTCCGGTGTTGTCATTGCGAAACATCAGTCCGGCCTTGGACCAACCGGAGCCCGGGTCGCTGTTCTGGATGCTGGTCACTCGAGCAATCAGGGTTCCGTCGCTGTACAGCGTTGTGCTCGCAAAATTGAATTGATCGGAGTTGTTCCAGATATCTGAGCCGCCGCCGGTTATGGTCCAAAGGCCATTCGTATCACCTGCCGACCCAGCCAAACCGGGCGAACCAATATCGGCATCGCTCCAACCCGGCGGCAAGGCTGCCCACGTTGGCTGGGCGATGGGCAAAAGCATTGAAACCAACAAAAGGAATTCCGCGAGCCGACAACATCTTTTATTGGAATGGGGATAAAACGACTTCATAGCCAGTCAGAGGAACTCCGTTCACAGCAGCAGGTAACCACAAATAAAACTCAAGGTACTCTTAATGGTGTTCATGAACTATTCTCATAACTAAGGAGCCGACACAATCTGATTTTTGTCACATTTGAGAGAAAGACTTTGCGCCAGCTACGAACCTCGTATCGCGATGCAGCAGCAACAGCGCATCGGCCATGTCAGCAATTGAGCGCGGGTTGCCTTTGGCCTGGCATCCGACTAGCTTGGGGCGCCATGTTCAGGATTCTGAGGTGCGTTGCTGCGTTACTGTACTGGGGGACGTTGTTTTCCGCCGTGGCCCAAAGCAACGCTCCAGCAACCACCCTTGCCCCGCCGAGCAACTCGATTTCAAACTTGGAATTAAGTGAGCAGTGGCGCGCTAAGTGCATTGCTGAACGTCGTTCGATACGCGGCAAGATCTTGAGGATTTTTCCCGACGGAATCCTGGTCGAAAGCGGCTATACCAATTTGCTGCGCCAGCCTCTCACCAAATCGTGGCTGGTGCCGGGCACGGTTACCGCGACGCGCGTGGAGAACCTGGTCGAGAACCGCGAGCCAGGCGCACTATGCGTGGGCACGGTGTTTATCACCGATCTGCCGCGGGGCAAGCCCAAGCAATATGATTATGTAATATTGGCCGGCTATCCAACCGGCGAATTCACCTACACCTCCGTGGGCACGATCCGCAAAACGGTACGGCGTTTTTCGGCCAACCTCGATAAAGCGGTTCGCACGAATCTCGCCGAGGCGAAAGCTGCCTTTGAAGCGAAATAATGTCAGGCGCGCTTGGGTAACCGATTCGTGTGGCAATTTCGGGGGATGAAGTTTTGGACGGGAGCGCATCATTGACTGGAGTTATCCCGAACAGCGTAACTGCCGTTCGGGCAGTGCAGGATTCTGGACCTTGACGACTGATTCGTGCCAAGCGAGCCATGAACCGCGACCACGACCGCATTACCGCACGACAACTGCTGGAGATCAAAAAACGGCAGCGATAAAATGATCGGGCGATTGGAGCAATCCTGCCCAGTAACCTTAGTCGCTCGGCTATCGTCTAGAAGTTTACCCCGGCGTTGGGTCGTTTGCCAACGCTGCCAACAACCCCAATTGGGCCAGCGGGAAGGGCTGGCCCTCTTTTCGAGTTTTATTTCCACGGGTATTATCAGCCCCTTTTTTTGAAAGATTCCTTCGGTTCCCGGCAGTTCTACTACAGATCAACTTCTCCTGGTCCGGAAGGAAGAAACCAGGGCGACGACGGCTCCGGATGGAGCAGCCGGTTCGTGCTTCCGCCGGAGGGGTTGTGAAGCTAGAGAAAACGAAAAACTGATAATACAACTCAAATTATGAAAAAACTCAATCGATGGTTTCATTGGACGGTTATGGCGCATGCGCGCGGGACCTTTTTGGCCTGCCTCGCGGGTCTGGGCTTAGTCGCACTCGCCAGTTCAACCCTCGTAAACCGGGCGCAAGGGGCGGGAGATCTCAACCACGAAGATGGGGACAGAAACCCTCTGGCGGAAGAGGCGGGAGTGCTGCAATTATTGTCGGATTACCATGGCGCCCTCGCCTATGGCGGTAACATAGACGCGATGGGGAGCCTGTGGGTTGAGGACAGCTCGCTTACGCTCAATAATGGCACCCCATATGTGGGCAAGGATGCGGTACTGGGGTTTTTCGCCAGTGGCCCATACTTCAGCCACAACTGGGTCTCCCTGGCGCCCGAATGGAAAACCACGATCACCGTGCACGGCCACACGGCAGAAGCCACCACTGAGTGCATAGCCACTGACGTCTCGGTGACGCCCAACGTGGTCCGCGGCGTCATCCAGGTCAACGCGACTTGCGAAAAAAGGCATGGGAAATGGTACTTCACCCAAATGAACAACATAAGCCTGCCGGAACTATAAAACGCAGCGACATTGCGGTTTCGTTGAAGACTACGGGAGTCGCACGGCAGCGTTGCGGCTCCCGAAAGTGTTGTCGATTAAGAAATCTCGCGCTGAGCGCTACTCCCTAAGATTCTATTTTTCCTTTCACGAGGCTGCGTTCGATATCGCTCAGCCTCGAAGCGGCGGCATCTGGAAGCACGCTGTTATCCTGGGGCCGGTCTACGTAATGAATATTTTGGGTCGTGACAAAGGCATTCGGATTGTATTGTCGAATTATCTGAACCGCCCGTTTTTGATTCTTCCGGTTGACGACAATATAAACAATCCCGACCTCGCCCTGCATGCCGGCGGCCTTAACCGTCGTTACCCCGTAGCCGTCCGCCCTTAAAGCGCCAGCGAGTTCGGTTGCGTCCACCCGAGTGATGACGCGGATCAATTCATGGCCGATGGCCAGCTTCTCATCCAGGAGCATCCCGACGAAGTTGCCGGTGGCAAAACCGCCGGCGTACGCCACGTAGCACAGCCAGTTATTCAAATGTTGCATAATCCGGGTTATTGCCACGATCCAAATCAGGATTTCAAAAAAACCGATAATGGGTGCCAGGCGCTTGAGTCCCTTGGTCATGAATATGATGCGCAACGTGTCCAGCGTCATATCGCAGATGCGCAAACAAAAGATGAGCAGCGGGAGCGCTAGATAATCGAAGTAGGGGGAAGGAGATGCAGGCATAGGAAAAAGAAAAGGTGTTAACCGACGGTTTCAAGGTTCGCTTGGGTTCATTTGCTTCCAGGACACCACCTGGTAATGCTGGGCGTGAGATATTGTTCCAGCTGTTTTTGAGGCGTCCCAAGTCAGTGTGACTTCCTTGAGCGCCGGTGGAGAAGCGCCGTCATCTTCATACAAAGTTGCAGGTTGGCGCCCCTCGCCATAGACCAAAGCCGTCAGTTTAAAACTCCGGGCATCGTCCGTATATAACGTCGGCTCGGCCAACGGTAAGACCGTGCCTGATTTGAGCCAAAGGGGAATGCGATCGAGTGGAACACTTACCTGGATTTTCGTCGGACCCTTTTCGGCCTTACCGGTCCAAAAGTCCTGCCATTGGCCAGGCGGCAAGTAGACAGAACGCGTGGCTTCGCCGCTTTCCGGAACGGTGGCAACGGCCTGTGATTGCCCGGTCTGACCCTTGTTTGCCTCCTCCACAATTACCGGCGCCACCAGCAAACCGTCGCCCATCAGGTACTCATCATCGATCTTGCGCGAGCCCGGGTCATCGGGAAAATCCATGACCAACGGGCGAAAAGGCGGCAGCCCCTCGCGATGATATCGCACGAAGGCAGCGTGCAGCCAGGGGATGAATTTCATCCGCAGCTCCAAAAGCTCGCGGCATTGCGCTTCGGTCTTTTCCCAATCCGGCGCGAAATGTCCGCTGTTGTTCTCCTGACGATTAACCTGCTTCCAGGGGGGATTTTTCAGGTACCACGAATTGACCATGGCGAGTGGCGAAAAAATAACAGTTTCCAATCGACGAACTAATTGCGCCGGACTTGCGGAATCGCGCACCTCTGGCGTCCACAGCAATCCGCAGAAACCTGCCTGGGCAAGCCCATGAACATACTGCCGGTGATCGTATAAATCGCTGTACAGAACATAGGGATAAGGTGCGGCCAGGGCTCCCGAAGAACGGACAAGACCATAGGTACGCAGTCCCCGTTTCTCGAAGGACTGGTTCAGCGCGTCCTGATAGCGTAATCCGAACAAACAATGCATCTGCTCGCCGTCCGCCCCTGAGGGAAAACGGCTGAACTCCGGAAAGGACCAGTTGCCGGTGAAGTCCGAATTATCGCACTCGTCGGCCTTGTAGCCGGAAACGCCCAGGGCCACGTGCTCCTTGTCATGAAACTGGGAGAAAATCGAGCGGGCTTGGGGTTCCAGAAAATCAGGCACCAGACCGCCCCAGACTTCGTAATCGCCTGAGTGCGGACGGAGCGCCTGATAAATGGGCGAGGACGGATGCACAAACGCGTGCTCCCAAAGGTTCAGGTGGAAATGATTCGTGTGCAACTCCTGCAGCATCGTTTCAGGCAAGGGGAACTTGGCCGACCAAACATAAGAGCAGGAATAAGCGTGGGTTTGCCAGCCTGGTTCCAGGCCCAGCACATCACAGGGAATTCTCCGCTCGCGAAATTCCTGTGCCAGGCTTAGAAGATTCGACTGTGAATAGTGCGCATCGCCGCGGTACCAGACGCCCAGTCCCCAGCGCGGTGGCAACGGCCCGCCGCCCGAAAACAGATTATAACGCTGGACAGCCTGGCGCAGCGTTGGGCCGCCAAACACGTACACATCCGCCCCGGCGGCTTCGGGGACCTCCGCCAAAACCTCGTCGCCCGGTTTGGAGGTTTCAGCTTTCGGCTTTTTGCCTCCCAGATAAAAGGTGGGGTAGCGGGCCGTATCCACAAAAACTCCGTACCCGCGCGTTGACACGTAAAACGGGACTGGCGCGTGCGAATCTCCGGTATCTCTGGCGGGGTCGGCATTGACGCGCAACCGTTTCTTGAGATCGCGCTGCTCGAACGACTGGAGCTGCAAACCCAGGCCATAAATCATTTCCCTGGGAGCCAGGGGAACCCGGATTAGCACGCCCCGCTCCGAGATCGTCGCCGACACCTCCACGGGACAGGCTGTTACTTTGGGTAAAGCCGCAAGACCTTCATCGGCTACCGGAAAGTGACGAGTATTAACTGGGGTGATCTTCTCAGGGGTTCCGAAAGTGAATCGCCAGACGCCGGGCATTACTTCCTGCTGTTCGATGGCGCGCGCAGCGGCCAACGATAATGCCAGTAGTACCAAGAACAAAAACGGTTTGGCAGATAAGTTCATTTGACTTGAAGTCCATGTTGCCATGCGCGCGATCTGTTGACAAACCCTCAGCAATACTCGGCACTGAATCTCGTAGTTTGAGAGTGACAACGTTGCTGTCAACGTTGCTTGCCCTTAAATCCGAATTGGAAGATTCTATCGGCACAACCCATGCCGATACAGGAACATAAGGCGGCTTTAGTGCCTGGCCTTGCTGATGCGGACAGCCCGAAGCCTTCAAATTCTCAGTCAGTTGCGTTAGCAGTCCGCCCTTCACTCTTGCTCTGGTTGTCTATTTTGTTTGCGGGCAGTGGGTGCGCAGCGTTGATTTATGAAATCCTCTGGTTCCAGATGCTGCAGTTGATAATCGGTTCCAGCGCTGTCTGCCTGGGATTGCTGTTGGCTTCGTTCATGGGTGGCATGTGCCTGGGCAGCGTTTTGTTACCTCGCTATGTTGATCCCAGGGTTCCTCCCTTGCGCGTTTGGGCCTTTTTGGAATTGAGTATTGGGGTTTTGGGTCTGGCGATTCTGTGGGCGCTGCCATGGTTGGCAAAAGTGTACGCGGCCGCCACGCCGGGCGGCCTGACCGGAGCCCTTTTACGGGGAACTCTCTGTGCCATATGTCTGCTACCTCCCACGTTGCTCATGGGAGCGACGCTACCGATGATTGCCCGTTTGACCGAGACGACACGCATTGGAGCATCACAAATCGGGTTGCTCTATGGTGCTAACACGCTGGGAGCGGTGGTCGGCGCCTTGTTGGCCGGGTTCTATCTTCTGCGCGTCATGGACGTTTACGCTGCTACTTATGTGGCAGTCGCTATTAATGGAATAATCGCAGTGGCCGGATTGAATCTCAATGGCCGGGCGGTAAGTGCTGCGGTAGTGAACGTGAATCAGCGAGAATCCAGCCTGCCATGCGTGTCACGTGGATTGGTGTACGTGACGATCGCCCTGTCCGGACTATGCGCTCTGGGAGCTGAAGTCGTTTGGACTCGACTGCTGGCGCTGATGTTTGGAGGGACAACTTATACCTTCTCGATCATTTTGGCGGTGTTTCTATTGGGCTTAGGGATTGGCGGTGGGGCAGGCGGCCTGCTGGCGCGGCGGCTTCGGGCGCCGGGCTTGGCGTTGGGGACCTGTCAGTTGTTATTGGTGCCGAGTGCTGCCTGGGCAGCGTTCGCGCTGGCCAGGTCGTTGCCGTACTGGCCGATTAATCCC
Organism: uncultured Verrucomicrobiota bacterium; assembly: GCA_964623885.1. Taxonomy (GTDB): domain Bacteria; phylum Verrucomicrobiota; class Verrucomicrobiia; order Limisphaerales; family UBA8199; genus CAZUVM01. The sequence continues at coordinate 6,711 of CAZUVM010000235.1, read as the reverse complement.
TCGCTCGCGAAGAACATTTCGCTGATGTTACAAGTTGATTTATTGCGCTGCCTTTACGCGGTTTTGCCTGCGACCTGCCTTTGGGGAGCAAGTTTCCCCCTGGCTTTGGCCGCACTTGCGGCACCGGGTTCGGATTCGGGGCGATCGGTTGGGAGGCTGTATGCCGCGAACACACTTGGTGCGATGCTGGGCGCAGTGAGCGCGGGTGTCTTGCTGATTCCATGGCTGGGCACGCAGCAAACGCAAAGATTGTTCATCGGCCTCTCCGCTGTGGGCGGGCTCTTGGCCTTCGTAGGACACTGGGTGGCCCATCAAGCCGGGAATGCCCTGGCGCGACCGGCCATATGGAAGATTCCGACGCTGAGGCGCGCGATGCTGGGTGTGTTTGTTAGCGCAGTCGCCGCGTTGTTGATGTGGAGCGTGCCGCCTATCCCCTGGCCATTGCTGGCGTACGGGAGGTTTCTGCCGACTAAGACTGATTTCGGAATGTTGCTATATGAAGGCGAAGGCATGAATGCCTCGGTAGCGGTCACAGTGCTGGATACCGGCGTTAAGAACTTCCACATCAGCGGCAAGACTGAAGCCTCGACCGACCCACAAGATATGCGTCTGCAACGCATGCTTGGGCACCTGCCCGCCTTGTTCCATCCGGACCCGCGCTCGGTGCTGGTTGTCGGCTGCGGTGCGGGGGTCACCGCCGGTTCTTTTCTAACGCATCCGGGCATTCAGCGAATCAGTTTATGCGAAATCGAACCGCTTATCCCTCAGAAGATCGCCGGTTATTTCAGCCAGGAGAATTACGGTGTCATCCAGGATCCGCGGGTCCGTCTGATTTATGACGATGCCCGGCATTACATTCTCACGAGCCGCGACAAATTCGATGTGATCACTTCAGATCCTATCCATCCGTGGGTCAAAGGTGCGGCCACGCTTTATACCCGGGAATACTTCGAGCTCTGCAAACGGCACCTGAACTGGGGAGGCCTGATAAGCCAATGGGTGCCTCTGTATGAAAGTGATCTGGCCACGGTCAAAAGCGAGATCGCCACCTTCTTTGACGTTTTTCCCGAAGGCACTATCTGGAGCAATGACGAGTCGGGTGTGGGCTATGACCTCGTGCTCCTGGGACAAGTCGGTCCGTTAGAGGTGGACATTGAGACGCTGCAGCAGCGCCTGCGCCGCGCAGACCATCGGAGGGTGTTGCAGTCGCTACGCGACGTCGGTATTCGTACCGCGTTTAGCCTGGTGGGCACTTATGGAGGCCAGGCGAGCGATTTGGCGCCCTGGCTCAAATATGCCCAAATCAACCGCGATCGCGATCTCCGCCTTCAATACCTGGCCGGCTTGGGGCTAAACCTCAACGAGTCTGGCGCTATCTACGCCGAGATGAGAAGTTACCGCCGCTTCCCCGAAGAGATTTTCCCGGGCTCCAATGTTTGGAACGATATTTGGCGGCGGACTTTTGTCCTCTCTTTGCCGCCGTCCCAAAGACCGATCCAAGAATCAGCCTCGCCAGGCAATCGCGCCAAGCCAGTCGCAGAGGCACCCGCTCCCGTTGTGCCGGCAATCCTCTCAAACGCCGTTCCGCCGCAGCTGCGGCGGTCAAATGAGGTTGACCAGATCACAGAGTAGGCGCCTTGGCCAGTCGTAATCTCCACCGCGTGGGTGTGCCAGCAATAAGCTCCTCAAAGAACTCAGCCGATGATTGGAGCGGAAGAAGGGCCCCGCACTTTTGTTTGGGTTGACGTCATCACTGCCATAGAAGGTGCCAAACTGTTGCGTCAGCATCGGTCAACGCAATCGTGCAGACGCCATCGCGTGGTGTCAGCAGTGTCTCTTTGCCGGCCTGGGGTCTGCCGACGCCGTCGAGTGCGACCCGCTTCAGGCCTGCGGGGTGGCGCAGCTGGATTTGACCCTCGACCGGTTCGATCAGCAGGGGCGGGCTGCCCCAGTGGTTGGAGAGGCTGGTGCGTTCCGCATTCCATTGCATCCCGCTGTTCGCGCAGCGGGCGGCGGCGACGAGCAGAATCTTCTTCGAGCCAGGGAGCGGCCGGCCATCGAGCGCGGTGAGGCTCACAGCGCAGAAGGGCGTGGCGAGACGGAACTCCGTATCGGTGGTGCGCAAAGTTCGGCTGCCGAGCCAACCAATGGCAGCTTGGGTGTGCGGGGTGTTGATAGTCATTCGGCCAGTGCCTTTCTCGGTGGCTTCCCAGAGTAACTGGCCGGTGTCGCTGGCCACGTTGCCGGTTGGCTCCTGGAAAGCAATCTCGTCAGCTCTAGTCGTGTGCGAGGCGCTAAAGTCGGTAATCCGGACACGATGGACCAGCGGCAAGAGCGGTGAGAGTTCTCCTTCCGTAAAGAATTGCAGACCGTCCCAGCGTTTTTCCTTAAGACTGTCGTAGAGCCGATGCTCGTCGAAGTCCAGTTTCACCAGTCGCCGCGCAGGTTGGACATCGCGGCGCTGGAACAACAACGATGCCGTCGGCATCTGCGCCATTTTGCTGACCTCGTTGCAAAGATCGAAGTAGCCGGTTACGGCGTCTCCGCTCAGTTCACGCTCCGTCCACTGGTGGCCGAATGTGTAGCCGTAGACGGCGTCCCAGTCCTGCAAGCTGGCGTAGGCGGCCAACAATAAGGGCATCTCGCAGCCATAATCATTAGGGAAAGGATGATTGTATTCGCTAACGACCATGGGTTTGCCCAACACCGCCGAGCGGCTGAGCGCGCTAAGCGTCGAGCCTGCCGGCGCGTCCAGCATCGGCGTGTTTTTGATCTTCCAGCCCGTTGCCGACCACGGCTCATGTGGAAACTCGGGATGCTGCCAGTACGCGTGGCAGTCCATTACATCGAGTGTCGCCTGGGCTGCAAGGCTGGGCAGACCATAGTTTTCGTTGGTGCCTTCGATGAGCGCGCGCACTTTTAATACCTCGCGCACGAACCGGCGCATGGTCTCATAATAGCGCTTTTCCAGCTCCAAATAGAACCGGCCTTCGTCTCGGAATCGCTGGCTGGTCGCGCCGCCGAACTCGGTCGGGTCGAGCCGGCGCACCGTGCCGCGGCCGGGATCTTCCACGTCCTGCAGACCAAACACCGGTGCTTCGTGCAAACTCACATCGGCAAGCCAAACCACGCCAGTCGCCTGGCCGAACTGAAAACTGAGCCGCACATTATCGTCGTCCTCCGGCGCGATGAACGTGAACTGATAATCCTGCCATTGCTCGGCGAGATCGAATTGGGCCGAACCGTAGCCACGCCAGGGATCGTTGTGACAGACCTCCCCGGTGATGGGGCGCGAGGCCGAGGCGCGCCCGCGAAAGGTGACGCGATATTTCATCCCTTTTTGCAGTTTCAACTGCCGCTGGGTCAGCATCACATGCCAGGAGGTACCGTCCACCGCGCTGATGGTCACTTGAATGCTGTCATTGGTTGATTCCAGCTTCGCCGGTGCTTTTTCCGATGCCCATAAATCCCAATTCCGCGCGCTCGCACGCAATAATTGCGGACCAGCGGCGCGCGCGCCGTCCTGCCAGGCATGCCCGAGCGACTCGCGCGAGGGGTAATGCTTGGCCAGCCACTCGTTATAAAGCCGCGTCAGCTCCTTACCGTAGTACGGCGGGATGTCGCACCAGTCCGATGCAGGATGGGCAGTTTGCCGACCACGGAGGAAACCCGAGGTCCAGGCCAAAAAAAGTGAATCTTCATTCGTCAACTCGAGGATCACCAGCGCCGGGTCCTCGGCGAAGGTGCGGCCGGTGTGCGGGTTGCGATGAGTGAGCAGTTGTCGGGCGTAATCCTTCTGCAACTCGATCATGCGCGGGTCGAAGATCACGCAATACTTGCTGTAGCCGAGCCAATCGGCTTGTGCCACACCGTCAGCCGCTGTGAATTGTCGGCCGACATGAAGATTCAAGTTGAGGTAGATGCCGCGCTGTTCCAGTTCGGCGACCAGGTTGTCGAATTTTTCGAACTGATTCGGCTCGAAGTGCTGCGTGTCCGGCGCGTGCCACCGAAAAAACGTGTTGCCCCAAGGCGCGTCCAGCCCGTGCATCCGCACCAGATTAAAGCCGTATTTTGCCAGACGGTCGGCGAGACGTGGCGCAACCTCAGGCGCGGGGAAATTGGCTTCGCCCGACAGGTTCACCGCCCAGAACCGCTTTCGTCCAATCCCCGGAAACCAGAAGTGACCATCGCGCACCTGGACAAAGCCGTGCTTTCCGGCCGGCGAGTCTAAGAGAAACCGCGCGTCAGCGTGCGCGTCCGGGGGGGCGTCCCAGGGCAGATGAAACGGGACCCACGGTCCTGCATTCACGGCAACACTCGTCAATGCCAGGACGAACCAAATTTTCATAGCGGCAGTCTAAAGTGGACCCGGCGCTGCGTGTCGAGGAGATTTGGTTCGCTGTGGTTGCCTCGCTCGAGCCTGTCTGCCCTTCAGCTGCCCAGCGATCGCGGTTCCTGCGACTCATCGAGCCTGGAGATCGGGGTCAGAAAGAAAGAACTGCTGGAATCAGTGAGTCAGCGCGAGCACGGCGTAGGCGGTGGCTGCGTCCGACATGAATTGGCCTTTGTTAGTGGTTGGATCGCGTTTCTTGAACAGCGAGACCGCCTGCCAGGTGCCGTTCGCCGTCTGATGAACCTTGAGCCATTCCAGACCTTTGGCGATCTGCGCGTGATCTTGCGGAAGACCGGCAGTTTGGAGAACATGCAAAACAAGACCGGTCGCATAGCCATCGGAAGCGGTGTCCTGCGCAATGCCGTCACTCCGCCAAGTGCCAAGCATGGGCAGGCTCCATCCGCCATCCGCTTGCTGCTTGTCGAGGAGTTGGGCGATGAGTTGTTGTTGCTCCGCTTGGGTCAGGATGCCTGCAAGGCCGGTATTCGCCCAGAGGCCGTAAGCCCGATTGTGCAGGTTCTGCTTCTGGAAGTTGTTTTTGAGATAGCTCCGCAGCAGCTTGACTTGGGCACCGGTGCCCGCCTCGGCTCGCGCATTGTAATAACCGGGCGCGCTTCCGATTGCGATTGCAGCCGACGCCGCGCCTATGTAGCGCGCCTCAGCGTTGCCCCAAGGGGGCTCGCTGAAGTCGAGCCAATCCCACGATCCTTTCTCGTCACCCGTCTGCGTTTGGATGGCCCAGAGATGAGCAAATGCGTCTCTTGTCACGTCGCTTGGTAAGGACCGGCCCTGATAGCGGTCGTCCAAGGCGAGAATGAGCGCGTTGAAGATCGCTTCCGTGCCCCAGGATTGCTTCTTCTTTTCGTCGGTGTCGGTGTAATACAAGCCGAATTCCTTTGAGTCGAGTTTGTCCCAGTTCGCCACCCTGCGCCGGACTTCGGCGAGAAGTTTCGCTTCCTCCTCGGAGGGCGTGGCGGCTCCGACGAGTTTGCGCAGCGCCGGCCGCGCCAGAGCGTAGGGCAGGCCGGAGTGGCAACTGATGCAGTTGGCATGGCCAGACCAGACCTGCTGGCGCTCATCGAGACATTTGGCGGCGTCGCTTGGACTCCATCCTGCCAACCCTTCGGCGCCCCGTGCGATCACACATACGAGCAGCGCCATAGTCAAGGCGCTGAAGGTTGCAAGTCGGCTTGGAGTCGATGTGATTATGCTTCTCATCTTCGCTATTGTGGTCCCATACAGCTAACGGCGCATCTCCGGCCGATCAACAGAATTGGCGAGTTGCATGGGATCCTCGCTGTGTATTGGCTAGCACTGCTGCAATCGACTCCCACTCGTGGGCAGATCAGTATCGCACGATCCGGTGAAAATGTGCTTCTGTCTTGGGCGGGGAGTTTTGTGATCCAATTCTCGATCTATGCCGGAGGGCCTTATTCGTTTAAGGGAACCGCAAAAAATCAAATCTGAGCCTCATTCACCCGTATCTATCCGTCACCGGGCCCAAGCTGTCTCACAACTCCTCGCTGCCAAACCGCAATCCATGTGCGTGCCGCACCTGCCTGGCTTGGCGCGCCAGCGGTGCGGTTGCACGAGCCAAGTCTAGATCTTCGGCGAGCAGCCTCGTTGCTTCACCCCTAACTTGCAGCCCCCTGGCAGGCAATGCCCTGGCCTCACGAATGAGCCGCTCCGAATCCGAGCCCCCACGGTCGTAGCCCGCCATACGCGTAGAGTGTAAATCCGAACCATTACACTAGTCAAGATACGAAAATGAAAAACTTATTCACAACTAACAAATATGCTGTGTGATTAAAGCTTGGTATTTTGGGATCGAAAGTGATCGTATCCGCGCTCCATTTCCTAACAAGAATGCGTCACGCCCGGGGCACAAATCTTCCCGGGCAAAGGAGTTTGAGCTTCGCGTTACAAACAACATTTAGCTGCCGTGCTTAGTTCGTTGTGATCGCCGCACGTGGACATGCGAAGGCAAGCAGAGCTATGCCTTGGCCAAGCCGCGGCGGGGGGAACAGCGGCATCGGGAGTGCGGGGCGAAGCTGAATGCCTGTCGTGTATTGACCTTACTGTGGATTGGGGCGTATCTTAGCCTTGGCGAGAGAGGATTGAGGAAGGCCTTCGACATTAGGGATCAGCGAACTTCGGCGCAAGTGAGCGTGCACGCTATGAAAAAAGGACGTGGTTGTCGAAGATCGACGTCGGCTCCTTTCCTGTCAAAAGCGGCGTTCACGTTGGTCGAACTCCTGGTTGTCATCGCCATTATTGCCATTTTGGCGGCGCTGCTATTACCCGTATTGTCCACCGCG
>CAZUVM010000234.1:0-10950 GCA_964623885.1 uncultured Verrucomicrobiota bacterium | reverse complement strand
AACAGAATTTGTTCTGACGTCAGGGGTGGCGTCGAGGTGAATTGGATAACCGGCTCATCGACCGCCCCGCTGACACTCATGTGAATGTCATAGCCGTATTGTTTGGAAGCCGCGGTGAGCGAAATCTGAGGCCGGTATGGGTCCTGGCTCGTCAAGGTAATCAGGCCCTGTTGCATCTCGAGGTTTGCAAAAGGGAAACGCACCGTTCCAGAATCAATTCTCAAGTCACCCAGGGCAATAGGGTCTTGCAAGGTGCCAACCAGGTTCAAAGTCGCTGTTATCTCTCCATTGAACAAGGTCGTGCGCACCTTAAGAAATCGCTCGCCATGAACGTTGATCGCCAATCGCCAGTCGGCAACCGCCGGTTCATTAATGCTGAAATAAGGCGGTCGGCGGGCGACCGAGGCCACTTTGCCCGGTACCAGCAGCTGCAGGTCACTGAGATAATAACTGTCCCGCAGGTGAGCCGCTCCCGATATCAGTGCCGGGGCGTCGTTCGTTTTCGTCACTGTCAGGTCCAAATCGCTTCGGACAATGAACTCGGGCTCTCGTGCCAGCGGCACGTTACTGCCGCTGATCCTGAAATGAAACGGAGGAATGGCGCCTTGCAGCCATTCGGTGCCGCGCAGGTCGACTTCACCGGCCAACAGCAGAGGCGCGCTGCTGAGACTTGCCGCGGCGCTTTCGAGCTTCAGCGTGCGGTCTTTAAAGCGCAAGTGCACACTGATATCGCGTACTGAGCCGAAATTGCCCAGCGGATGCGTCCGCGCGCCCTCTATTTCGAGCTCTCCGTCAAGTTTGCCGTCCCCGGAAACGGAAACATCGGCCGATAGGGTGCCTTGTGGAGCCAGGATGTTGGGCACCAAGGGCTCGAAGGCGGCCAGATCAGCTGCCGGGATCTTCAAGCGGGCACTTGCGCGACTCCAATCCGGCACCTGTTTCCTGAATAGCCCGATCCAGGCGCTTCGGTCGAGCGGCAGTTCCGCTGTCATTTCGACGCGTTGGCCTTGCACGAGCACCTCGCCTTCGGTTAGCCGCGCCTGTTGCGGATTGATTTCAAGCTTGCAAATGAGGTTTTCCAATACTGGCAGATTCGTCGCGCCGGTGATGAAATGGAGGCGCTGCGCCTGCAAAGCGACCTGTGCCAATGGTTCATCCCACGTCCCGGAAATCTTTGCCTCGAGGTGGGGTTGACGGAGTTCCAGCCCGGTCCAGTCGGCGAGTTGTTGCCAAAAAAAGGCGTGCGGCCGGGCGGAGGCTGTTAGGTCGCATGGACGTTGAAGCAGGGGATGCACCAGACCGTTGCTGGCTCCGGGAGTAAACGTCAACGGCAGGAAACCACGGATAACCGCTACCGTCGATGTCGGGGTTGAAACAGTCAAATTGGAAATCACCAGGCCGTTCTCATCGGCTGTCAATCGCACGCGGCTGGAAAGTGAATCGGGAAAGAGCTGGTTAGTCTTTTGCCGCTCTGCCGTGATTTGTCTTAGGTTTTCATCAAACGACATTTCGAACGCAAGGTGAACCGGGCTGTTGCTCCATTCGGCGGAAGCATTCAGCTCGTGGAGTTCTGTCTGCGGGAGATTCGTCCTGAACAGTGCTGCGAGCGGTGCCGACGACATGTGACCGACAGAAACTCGGAGCTTGCCTTCTTGCGGCCACTTCAGAGTCGCCTCAGCCTCAGCTTCGCCGGCTGTTCCGGCCAGGATAATAGGTGTGGTTTGTAACGATAGGGTCCCGGCGTTTTGTGGCTTTTCAACACGGATCTCGCAAGGCTGCGTCAGGGTCAGGATTGGCTGGCCATTGGTCTGTAACGTGAGTTTTGCAAGGGTCACCTGGATTAGGTTAGGGCCGCTGCTTAAGGCGCCGCTGGCCTGAACCGATGAATCCTGGGCAACTGCCGAAAGGTTAATCTCGTCCAGCTTCTTTTGGTTGCCACTCCAATCCGCGCGCAATTGGAGCGGCAGAAATCGAGGAGCCAGCAGATTCGTTACGGTCACAGTGCCCCGATGCTGCAGCGCTTCCAGAGGACCAAAGACCGTTGCCGCTAAATGAAGACCCTCATATGCGTAGCCTTCAGGCAGCCATTGACGTCCAAACGGGCCGCGAACGTCGACCCGCGTGTTGGTCAACGTATTACTCTTGAGGTTCATGTCCCCCGCCATCAACGCAGCCGAACCGTCAGCGAAGCCGAAAGTGCCACGACTGATTCTAAGAATAGGCCAGGCGAAATTGCCTTCGAGGTCCAGATTGCTCGCAGTTACCGATGAATAACCCACCTGCGAGCCGGACAGGCGAAACTGCGCGGCAGGGATCTCGCCGCCTGAAGGCACTAGCTCAGCTTGGCCATCCAGAGTACCGTGAAGTCCCAATTCCGGGAGGGCGTCGAGCCGGGTACGGACTTCGAACAACGCGGGTTGGCGGAGGATGCGCCCGGTGAAGTAGAGGGTCAGTTCGGGAGAAAGCCGCGCTTCAAGCCAGCTCGAGGAAATGGTCGCGGTCTGCACCGTGACGGCATTGGTGTTGCCATGCGCGCGCATCGAAAGAACCACCGGAGTGACATCAGTCTGAGATGTCATCGAGTGCGCCCTCGCATCCAGCGCCAGTTCAAATCGGCCGGTTGTCCAGCTCGCAGCTAAGGAGCCGCTAAGTTGTTCAGAGGCCGGTAAACCCAATTGCGAGCCGGCAATTCGGAATTCGGGCGCAACCAGCCGCAGCGTTTCGGGCAATGAACCGTTTGGCCCAAAATGGGCCTGCAGTTCGAGTCGGTTGCTCCACCAAGCGCCGGTGGCCTTCAGCTCGACGCCGCCAAGATTCGTCGTGAGCACCAGGTCAGTTTCAGCGTGAAGGGACTCGGATCTGAGTTGGGCTGTTATCGGCCACCGGTTCAGTGTCCCATGAACGGTGGCCCCAGCTTGCAGACGAGTCGCGTAAACCGTAGCTGCGACTTGGCCGTTTGACCAGGTGAGTGAAGGCGCCGCAAAAGTTTCTGAACCAAAACGAAGCGTCCCATTGGTCAGTACGCCTTCCGGACACCAACGCTGAACGTCACGCAAGGTGGAGGTTGTGGATTGAACTTCCTTCGTCGAGCTTGTCGGTGTGGGCTGATTGGTGGAGCCCAGGGACTGCAGCTCCCAATCCGTGACCGCTACAAACGGAGTCGCGCCGTGATTATGGCCTGGGCCGAGCTTCCACAGCCAGGCTGAGGGAACGTAAGCCTCGACTCGAGCTGCCCGGAAACGAATCGTCCCATTGGTGAGCGTGACGTTGTGCAGCGCAAACCGGCCATAGCCCAGCCGCTCATAATTTGAATAGCCGGCCCCTTCCTTGTGCGCCAGGGGACCCAGCAACCACGGGAACCACAGCGGCAAGGCAAGAAGCATGACGACCAGGCCTGCAGCTACCAGGCCCAGAACGAGCAACAACCGGCGTTGATATTTTCGCAGTCGCAAACGGGATGAGCCGGCCTTAATGGCGAACCGAGCGCGCGTCTACCCTAACGCAGACGTCCTGTCTGCGGGATTTGCAGGCTTTAACCTGCCAGCGGCCGGAATTAGCCCTGGCGGGCACAAAGTTCGCGGACATCCTTATCGAATCAAGCGTCCGGACGCCAGAGCGCAGATACACAATGTGCTGATGGCTGCACGTTTCAAGACCATTTCAGCTCCCCTCTAAGTCTAGCTCAGATTTGGCGGCTTGCATGTTTTTCGAGGCCCCCTCTATACTCCGCGCCAAGGTCTGGCAGTACAACACGCGTATATGTCGCAATCCGGCCGGCAATCCGTTAATACCAGCAACGTCCTCTCAGTTATTATGGGCGGCGGTCAGGGCACACGCCTGTTTCCCTTAACCAAGGAACGCGCCAAACCGGCCGTCCCGCTGGCGGGCAAATATCGGCTGGTAGATATCCCCATTTCCAATTGCATTAATTCAGGGCTGCGCCGCATTTACCTCCTCACTCAATTTAATTCGGCGTCGCTTCATCGCCACATTTCCCAATCCTATAAATTCGACCATTTCTCCGGCGGTTTTGTCGAGATCCTGGCTGCGGAGCAAACCTTCGCGGATGCCTCCTGGTACCAGGGCACTGCCGATGCCGTCCGTAAAAACAACATCCATTTCCGGAATCATGACTGGGATTACCTGCTGATCTTGAGCGGTGACCAGTTATACCGCATGGATTTTCGCCACATCATCAACCAACACGTTGATACGGGAGCGGATATCACCATCGCCACTCTTCCGGTGCGGCGGGCTGAAACTCCGAGCCTGGGAATCATGCAGATGGATGCCGAGCGCAGGATCACTCGCTTTGTGGAAAAACCAACCGAAGTCGCCTTGCAGGATTCGCTGCGCCTCGACCCTGCCTGGTATGGCCGCCTCGGCATCCAAGGTGAAGGCGAGTTTTTTCTCGCTTCGATGGGCATCTATGTCTTTAACCGCGATGTCATTTTTCGCCTGCTGGAGAACGACCTGACTGATTTCGGCAAACACATCATCCCGCAAGCGATTAAAGACCTGCGCGTCTTTTCATTTGTATTCCAGGGGTACTGGGAGGACATCGGCACGATCCGGGCCTTCTTTGAAGCGAACCTCGACGTCACGAACGAGCTGCCGCGATTCAATTTCTTCGATATGAGCGCGCCGATCTTCAGCCGACCGCGCTTCCTGCCCGGCTCTAAAATCAACGGCGCACAAATTGATCATGCGGTGATTTCCGACGGCTGCATTATCAATCATTCCACCATTTCGCACAGCATTGTCGGGTTACGCTGCATTGTGGGGTCCGGAACCGTTTTGAACCGCACCGTGCTGCTGGGCAGCGACTACTATGAGTCTATGGAATCGATCCAGGAGCACGAAAGAGCAGGCAAGCCGCGCATCGGCGTCGGCTCCAATTGCCGTATTGAGAATACCATCGTGGACAAAAACGCGCGCATCGGGGACAACGTGGTCATTTCTCCTGCGGGAAAGTCCGACAAGGTGGATCATCCCCAGTATTATATTCGTGACGGGATCGTGATCATTCCCAAGAATGGGGCCATTCCGCACGGAACCGTGATATGATGCGCGATCCCCGCCTGCTTCTGGTTGGGTTCGAGAGGTTCTTAAGCTTGCGATTATTAGCATTAGAAGGTCGCACTTCGCGCATACCTCGGGATGGGGGTTTTATTCTATTCAACCAAATGAAAAAGTGTGTGCGAAACGCCCGAGGCGTGTTAGCCTGAGCAGAAGTAACACAATATGTCAGCCAGTACATCGGGCGCGCGCCTGCGCGAGGGTGTAGTGAAAGGGTCGCGCCGCGTGGTGCCTCAAAAGGCATCTCCGCCGTCCCGTCCTCACTCCGGAAACCATAACGGAACTCCTCAACCGGAGGGCTGTTCGTTCGTCGATTTGGGTGACTCCAGCCGAATTTCCCTGATGCTGACCCCCCATGGCCGGGGATCATTGGCATCGCAGGTGACTGAACTGCTGGGAAGAGTCACCGCGGGATTGAAGCAACATGGCGGCCCAATGGTGGTCACTTCCCAAACCGTTTTCCTGAGGGAGAGCGCTTCCCAGAAGCTTTGCGAGAAGCTCTTTGAAGAATATTACGGAAGCGAGCTCCCGGTCACCAATTACGTGTTACAACCCCCCTGTTGCGGCGCTGCCCTGGCGCTGGAGGCTTGGGCCCTTGGCGGCCCTTCGGTCCGGGTCGAGCGATTTGGAAAGCACACGTTGGCTGTGGCCTATGACGGTGTGCGCTGGATTTATTGCGCAGGTGTCAAGCCGCTGGTTCAAAGCGGGAGCATGCACGAGCGCGCGCAGGATCTGTTCCGTCAACTGGGCAGCGCACTGACTTCCGCGGGTGGCGGATTTGAAGATATAGTCCGCACCTGGTTTTATCTGGGCGGAATTACGGAGTCCGCCCCGGCCGGTCAAAATTATTTTGAGTTCAACCGCGCCCGCAGCGATGCCTACGGCCACATCCATTTTTGCCGTGCGCTTGTGGGGAATGGGAACGGCCCGGCTATTTTCCCGGTGAGCACGGGGATCGGCATGAACGGCACAGGCTTGCTCGCCGGTTGCGCCGCCTTGCAAACAAGGCGGCCCGATGCGCGCATGGTGCAGCTTGAGAACCCCCAACAAACTCCAGCCTACGCCTATCATGCGCGCTACTCACCGGACAGCCCAAAGTTTTCCCGGGCGTTAACCCTCGTTCTGGGCGAGCGGTTGACGACCTGGATTTCCGGCACTGCCAGCATAGTGAATTCAGAAAGCCGTTACCCGGGTGACATCCGCCGGCAAACCGAGCAAACCATCGAAAACATTGAGCGATTACTTACGGCCGAAAACTTTGCTCTGCATGGGTTGCGCGAAGTGAAAGCCGGCCTGCGGGATTTGGCCAAGATCCGCGTCTACCTCAAGCGCCCTCAAGACTTTTCGGAGTGCAAAGCGATTTGCGAGGATCGCTTTGGCTCTGTGCCCGCAATTTATGCCTTGGCCGACGTCTGCCGTCCCGAGTTGTTAGTGGAAATTGAGGGCGTGGCATTCTCGAAGTATCCGGCTCGGGCAGCTACGGATTGACGACCTTCGGCCTTCGGACTTTCAGTTCTCCCCGCGCCCTGGACTGTGCTTTCTGCTAAAAGCCCATCCTGGTCAATTCAGCATCCAGAGCCGCCTGGAATTGCTGCACGTCCGTTGCAGGCGGACGATAGCCTTGTTGCTCGGGTGCGAGCCCGAGGCGGCCCGTTTGGTCCAGATACCATTCCGCTTTCTTTCCGTCGCTGAAAGTGACCCTACCGCTCACGACGGCCCCTGGCCGCGCAATTTGGTCCACTGTTAGCGACACCCCTCCGGCGGGAGTGCGCCCGGGGGCGGGTTGGGCGGGGGCATGGCTCGAGGTCTTGAGTGCGTTAGGCGACGCCCCCGCTAGCGCGCTGGCGGGCGGTTTGGGAACATCGACGTCCTTGGGCGTTAACTTCAAGTCATCCACCAGCAACCGGACCTCCATATAGGTCATACGTTTGCCCAGCTCCGACTGCAGCCGATTCTGAATCTCGGAGAGTTTAAAACCCTGGGCAACCCATTCGGCCACCTTTTTCCGTTGTGACTCGTCCAAATCCATGCCTGAAATGTTTCCCACCGGGCCTCACCATTTCAACTCTTTTTTCCATAGTTGCGCCCGGCGGCGGGATGCGCCACAGTAAAAGGTCCTCACACATTCGCCAACTACTATGAAACGAAGAACCTTTATCAAGACCGTTGGAGGCGCCGCCGGCGCTGCGGCGCTGGGCGTACCTCGAATGTTTGCTGCTGATGAATCGGTCGAGCGTGTTGCCGGGATGCCCCGCCGCGTGCTGGGGCGCACCGGAGAGAAACTTTCTGTTGTCGGGTTCCCTGGCCTCTCACTCACCAAGTGCGACCAGGAGAAAGGCAGGGCCGCTCTCCACGATGCCTTCGAACGCGGCGTGAATTACTTCGATGTGGCTCCCAATTACGGGAATGGCGACGCCGAGATCAAGATGGGCGTGGGCCTGCAGGGCATCGACCGCAGCAAATATTTTCTGGCGTGCAAAACGCATAAGCGGGACAAGGCCGGTGCCCAAATGGAACTCGACCGTTCGTTGCAGCGCCTGAAGACCGATCATTTCGATTTGTACCAACTCCATCATCTCGTCCGCCCCGCCGAAGTCGACCAGGTCTTTGGCTCAGATGGCGCCATGGAGGTCATCCTCAAGGCCAAAGAGCAAGGTAAGATCAAATACATTGGCTTCTCAGCCCACACGACCAAGGGTGCGCTTAAAGCGATGAAGGCGTTTCGTTTCGACACCGTCATGTTCCCGATCAACTTCGTCGAATTCTATAATCGCAATTTTGGCAAAGAGATCCTCGAACTGGCCAACGAACAAGGCGCCGGAGTCATCGCCATCAAACCGCTCTCCTGGGGTCTTTATCCGAACGATGCGCCGAAGAATCGCGACTGGTGGTACAGCTCAGTGGAAGAGCCAAAACAGATCGAATTAGCCATGCGTTTCACCCTGTCGCAGAAAGGCGTGGTCACCGGCATTCCTACCTCTTTCATCGAGTTGCTGGACAAGACGATTGATGCGGCAAAAGCGTACAAGCCATTGGACACCGCCGCAGTTGAGCAATTGCAACACATGGCTGCAAATCGGGAATCCATCTTCCTCAATGAAGAGAAGCAAGTCGCGATGAACCATCCGCATGGCAACCCCATGTACGGCGTAGGGTAGGCCTCTGGCCTGCCAGTTCGTCGGCGTCTCGCCGTCGTCAGCAGCGGAAGCTCCAAATTCCTACAACCAACGTCCAGAAAAGAACCAAGTTTCAAGCACCGAAGACCGCCACCGGGCTTGGAGCTTGGAAGTTTGGAGCTTGTCTGGAATGTGGATGTTGGAATTTGGATGTTTGTCCTGTCTTCTGCCCGGGTCCATTGCTGCTCGCACGATCATCGCTTATATTGTGAGGAACGGATATGAACTTTCGGCGTAATTATGAAGACCTGCTCTTACTGTGGTGCGATGAATGACAATACGGCCCGGGTTTGCGCCGGGTGCGGCGAAAAGTTTCCCGTCCCTTCGACGAAAAAGGTCGATCCGGCACTCGTGGATCCCTCACTCGACCCTGCTATCGTCGCGACGTTCGGCAGCCTCGAAGAAGCCAGTGTTCTTAGGACCCGCTTGGAAGCCGCCGGCATTGAAGCCTGGATTCCAGAAGAGTACGGAGCGAACGTGTTCTCAGCCGTCATACCACTGGAGCCGATCTCCGTTCAGGTCGCAGCTAAAGATCTTCGCACCGCAAAGTCGATTTTGGCTCAACCGCCGCCTCCCGCGGAGGAACCAACCTCTCCTGGCGGTCAGTAGGGAACGACGCCCCGAGTCCTTCATCTTGTAAGAGACTCCTTGCGCCGTTTGCGTACAAAACCATCATTTCAATCAATACGGTTTCTCTTTTTATCGATTAACAGTGTCCCCCCAAGCCGCGCTATAAACACCGGTGGAATGAATGCCGGTCTGCAGCTTGCTTTTGCGCACCACACCAATCTGCTGGTGGGCTGGATTTGGCTCTGCCTGGGGTTCGTCTCGGGCCTTATTCTCGGCCTGGGCTTTCACCGCGAAAACTGGCTCGGGGGTTATGGCAGTTTGCGCCGACGCCTTTATCGCCTGGCACACATCTCTTTTTTCGGGCTTGGTGCCGTTAACGTGGTCTTTTACCTGACGTTCAACAGCCTCATGGTAAGCGGACCTTTCCTTCATGCAGCCAGCTGCGGCTTTATCCTCGGAGCCATCTCCATGCCGGTTTGTTGCGTGCTAATGGCGCATTGGCCGCGCACGCGTTTCCTGTTTGCCATACCCGTCTTAAGCCTCTTGCTTGGAGGAGCCCTAACCGTAGCCATGCTCTTACGCTCGGACGCTTCCGCTTCCCCATGCACCTCCACCTGTTCACCAGGATATTTCGCACGCTATACCGGTCCATTAACGCCGGGCTTCAGCCCTGTGAACAAAAACGGACATACCACGGGAACTGTTTCAACAGTTTGTCAGCCAGCGCGAAAAGCCGTTGAAACGGCTCCAGTTCAGACCAGCCCGCGCTGCACCGGGCTGAAGCCTGGTGTTAATGAGACACTCATTTCGTTGCCTGTGAAATATTCCGCTTCAACACTTCAACGGTTTAGCGATGTTAACGATTCAACGCTTACTCTCCCATGAAAACCATCGGCTTCATTGCTATGAGCGGGGTCCGGGCTCACAATAAGGAGTTAACGGAACTCGGTCTGACGCTCCCGGGATTTGTCGAGCGCAACAAAGTCATCGCCTCGCTGCCCAGCCTCGGCTTGCTGACGCTGGCCGGGCTGACGCCCGAGCGATTCGCCATTGAGTACCAGGAAATCGCCGACCTGCGGCGCGTGCGGGGACCGGACTCGCCGCTATGCGATTTACCCGACCATTTCGATTTGGTGGCCATCAGCACGTTTACCGCACAACTAAACGAAGCGTTCGAAGTGGCCGATTATTATCGCCGGCGAGACATTCCGGTCGTGATGGGCGGCATCACTGTTAGTTCGCTGGCGGAGGAAGCCGGCGCGCACTGCACCAGCGTGGTGGTGGGCGAGGGGGAACCGCTCTGGCCCGAGGTGTTGAACGATTTCGAGCGTGGCCGGCTCAGGCCGCTCTACGTCCAATCACCTCGGGGCCAGTTTGATTTGGCTAAAGCGCCCATGCCACGATTCGATTTGCTGGATCCGGACAAGTACAATCGCATCACCGTCCAAACCAGCCGCGGCTGCCCGCATCAGTGCGAATTCTGTGCCAGCTCCATCCTGCTAACCCCTCGCTACAAAGTGAAGCCGGTCGAAAAGGTCATCAACGAGATTCACGCCATCAAGCGAATTTGGCCGCGGCCATTCCTCGAGTTTGCCGACGACAACTCATTTGTCCATCGCGAGCACTACAAACACCTGCTCCGCGCGTTGCTAAGGGAAAACCTGCGCTGGTTCACCGAGGCCGACGTGCGGGTGGGGCAGGATGATGAGCTGTTGGGCCTGATGCGCGATGCCGGCTGCCAGCAGGTCCTGATTGGACTCGAAACACCGCGGCACGCCAGCCTGGACGGCCTCGAGCTCAAATCCAACTGGAAACTGCGCCAGCAAGACTCCTATCGCACTGCGATTGAGAAAATCCAATCCTACGGCATCACCGTTAACGGCTGTTTCATCCTCGGACTGGACGGCGACACGCCCGAGGTATTCGACGACGTTTTTCATTTTGTGAAGGATTCCGGCTTGTATGAAGTGCAGATCACCCTTATGACCGCCTTCCCCGGCACACCGCTGTATGCCCGGCTGGCCGCGGAGGGCCGGCTGATCCGTCCACGCGCGTGGGAATTGTGTACGCTATTCGACCTCAACATTCGCCCGTGGAATATGACGGTCCAGCAGTTGCAGTCCGG
>CAZUVM010000233.1:0-6986 GCA_964623885.1 uncultured Verrucomicrobiota bacterium | reverse complement strand
GCGGCATGGCGCGTTGCTTCCACCACCACGGGACATGCCGCAAAGCGCACGCACGTTAATGGGGCGCACCGAAGCCGGTTGTCTCATCAAACCAAAGGAAACTGATGAAAAAAATCACTGTGTTGCTCTCAGACGATCACGCCGTTTTCCGCGAAGGGCTGCGGGCGTTGCTGCAGGCCACCGACGACATCCATGTGATCGGAGAAGCTGAAAACGGCCACCGGGCGCTGGGCGAAACGAAACGACTTCAGCCTGATGTGGTCCTGATGGACATCGGCATGCCGCGATTAAACGGGATCGAAGCCACGCGGCGGATAACCCGGCAGGTTCCCGCCACCAAGGTACTGATTCTCTCGACCTACAGCGACGAGCACCATGTGCAGCAGGCGGTTGAAGCAGGAGCGGCAGGTTATGTGCCGAAAACCGCACCCGCCGAAGGATTGATGCAAGCGATCCGTGACGCCGGCAAAGCAAACGTCGCTATCAGCCCGCCGATCGACCCCGATTTATTCAAACGGCGGCCAGCGTCCGCCCATCGATACGAATTCCACACCACGGCGGATTTAAGCAGCCGTCAAACGGAAGTCCTGCAATTGATCGCCGAAGGGTGCTCCAACAAACGAATGGCCAGCCTTCTGGGTTTGAGTGTTAAAACCGTCGAGAAACACCGGCAGTTTATCATGGATAAGTTGAACATTCACAAAGTCGCAACTTTGACGCGCTACGCTATCTCTTGCGGTATTGTGGAAACCAGCCTTGCACCGATGGGCGGGTCAGGCGCGCTGGCGCGCTGGCACGCGACGCAGGCCGCGGCCGGCCGCGACGCCGAAGGCACGACATGAGAATTCTTTTAGTCGACGACCACACCGTGGTGCGCCGTGGGCTGAAGCAGATTCTGGCCGAGGAGTTTAAACGAGCCGTGTTCGGCGAGGCGCGCAATGCGCAGGAGGCCCTCGACCTGGTGGGCACGGCGCCTTGGAATATTGTGGTGCTGGACATCACCCTGCCGGGGCGAAGTGGCCTGGACGTGATGCGTGAAATCAAAAAACAGCGCCCCCGGCTCCCGGTGCTGGTGCTCAGCATCCATCCCGAGAACCAGTTTGCGGTGCGGGTGCTCAAACTGGGCGCGGCTGGATACATGACCAAAGAGAGTGCCGCTGAGGAATTGGTCCAAGCCGTCAAAAAAGTGCTGGCGGGGGGCCGCTACGTCAGCAGGCCGCTGGCCGAAACACTGGCGACGAATCTTTCGAGCGATGCGGCGAAGCCGCCACAGGAACTGCTCTCCGACCGTGAATTCCAGGTGTTACGCCTGATCGCCGCGGGCCGGATCGTCAGCGAAATCGCCCGCGAGCTGGCTTTGAGCGTCAAAACCATCAGCACCTATCGCGGCCGCATCCTCGAAAAAATGGGCCTGAGAAACAACGCCGAGCTGATGCACTACGCGATGCAACATCAGCTCGTGGATATGGTGCCTGCAGGGTTGCGTGCGCCATGAACCCCCTTCAAAAGCATTGCAGCCTGCACGACGAGCGCCGCCGCTCTTCATGCACTTTGCAGAGTGGACAACGCGCCGGAAGGGCAGCCCGCTCAGCCGCCGGGCAGAGCTGTTTACGAGGGGCGGGTGCAGCCGCCAAACACCGATTGTTGTTGGGAAGGCAGTTGCATGGTTTTCGGGGACGGCGATCGGGATTGGCGTTCCCGGAGCCGTCAGGATGCAGCCTTGCTGGCACAAGACAGGCTGAAGAGATGCATAACCAGGGCTGGAAACGAAATTGAGCACAGGATTTTACCCAATGAAAGGGAACAATCGATGAACGATAACAATTCAAACAATGCGGTCGTGGCGATCTACAAATCGCACGCCGAGGCCGAAGCGGCCGTCAAACAACTGCAGCAGTCAGGTTTCGACATGGAGCGACTCTCGATTGTCGGGCGCGACTACCACACCGAAGAGCACGCGGTAGGCTACTACACGACCGGCGATCGGATGAGGTACTGGGGAAAACGAGGAGCCTTCTGGGGCGGGGTTTGGGCGCTGCTATTTGGTTCCGCGTTCTTTTGGATTCCCGGCCTGGGCGCGCTGCTGGTCGCGGGACCCTTCGTCACGTTGGTTGTTGGTGCGCTGGAAAGCGCTGTGGTCGTGGGAGGAGTCACGGCGATTGGCGCCGGCCTCTACAGCCTGGGCATTCCCAAAGACAGCGTCGTTCGCTACGAGACCGCGCTCAAGAGTGACAAGTTTGTGCTGATTGCTCATGGGACCGAGGAGGAGATGACCCAGGCCCGCGCGCTTATCAACCACACGCACCCGGAAACGGCGGAGCACCATCAACCAGTACGCAGGCCGGACTCTTGCCTGGTATGAACGTAACGGACGCCAACACTCTAACCCAATAAATCAATAATTATAAAATTATGAAAAACAAAAACGTAGTTCTCGGCCTTCTTTCCGCCGCCATCTTGGTCGCCTGTAATAAGGAGCAGACCGCCTCGGACCAGCTCGACAAGGCCCAGGCCGAGACCAAACAGGCCGCGCAGGATATGAAGGATTATACCTACGCCCAAAAATCCACTTTCGTCGAAACCATGCAAGGCGAGCTGGCGGCCCTCAATCGGGACCTGGACCAACTGGCCGCCAAAGTTGAGGCCTCCAGCGACTCGGTTAAAGCGGAGGCCAAACCCAAACTCCAGGCCTTGCGCGACCAGACGGCCCAATTGAACAAGCAACTCGACGAGGTCAAAAACGCCACCGAATCCACCTGGGACAGCGTTAAAAGCGGTTTCAGGAAGGCGTATGACTCATCGAAAGACGGCTTCAACCAGGCGCGCCAGTGGGTGAGCGAAAAAGTCGCGCCTTAAGGCGGACGGTCGTCAACCAGCAGTCAGCAACAGTAAGATAGGAGAACAGATTATGAATAAAACGAAACGCTCGGTGATAGGACTCATGTTAAGCGGGGCAGTTTTGGGATCACTTACCGGATGTGTGGGGTACGAGGATCGCCCGCGCGGTGGCGCGGCATATGAAGGGCCGCCGCCGGTCTACGTCGAGAACACCGTCGCGGTCGCGCCCGAGTATGTCTATTACCCCGGCTACGAAGTTTATTACAACAGCAACACCCGCCAATACGTGTATCGGGACGGTCGCTCCTGGGTGACGCGAGGCGCGCCCCCGCGCGTTTCGGCGCAGGTGCTGCTTGCTTCGCCATCGGTGAGGCTCGGTTTTCATGATTCCCCGTCGTTTCATCACGCGGAAGTTGTGAGGCAGTACCCGAAGCATTGGGCGCCCCCGGCAGAGAATCACGGCCGGAACGAGGGCCACAACGAACGCAACTAGCGGGACAACCCTTCAGACGAAAGCGAAGCAAAATGAAAACCACACATTCGGGAATGATTGAGACAGTAAAAGACAAGGTCGTTGCCGCCATCAGAGGCACGGGAAACATCGTCCAGGCGACGGTAGATACCGTTGCTCAAATCCTGGCGACGACGATCAAGGACACGGGCAAGGTAGGCACATCCGTAACGGATGCCATCGCCGACGTTGCGAGCGGGGCGATCCGGGGCGCAGCGCAGATCGGCGTGGATCTGACACAGGCCACCAAGGGGCTCATGATCGGGGTGCTTCGGGGTTCCAAAGAAGCCGGCACGGAGGTCCTGGATACCATCAGCCATACCGCGCAGGTTGCAGTACGAGATACGGCCAAAGTTGGCGGAAACCTGGAATCAGCGGCCACCGGTCTGGTCCAAGGGGCGGTCCAAGGGGCCAAGGAATTGGGAGTCAATGCCGAGGAGGCCGCGACCGCAGCGGCCCAGGGCGCTTTGAAAGGGGCTGGCGAAGTGGGTTCGACGGCGGTCGAGGCAGTTCGCAAGACAGTGAGCAAACCCATCAACGGCGTCAAGGTGGTGCTAAAAGAACCCGCGATGGCCTTGTCGTCGAATTGACTTTGGAAGCCACTCCCGATGGGGCGTCTGGAAGCGTCCGTCGGCAGGCGGTTTCAAAACAAAAGCGAAAGGTAAAACATATGTTATTCACAATCGCCGTAGTCCTGATCATTCTCTGGCTGCTCGGTCTCGTAACCAGTTACACGCTGGGAGGAGTAATCCATATCCTGCTGGTGATCGCGCTAGTCATGATCCTGGTCAGCTTCTTTTCCGGTCGCCGGGGAACGAGTTGAAAAGCCGGGAACCGAAGCAATCAAATTGAAAGGTTCAATATGAACGCAAAAACCATAGTTGCGATAGCACTGGTCGTGTTAGGCATCGTGGTGCTCGCTTACTCGGGCATCAGTTTCACCACTCCGGGCAAGCCAGTCGAGTTCCTCGGAATGCATATTCAGACGATCGACAGCCACTTTATCCCGCCGGTGGTTGGCGCCCTCGCGCTGGTGGGTGGGATCGTGTTGCTGCTGGTGAAACCGCAGCGGGTCTCCTGAATGGGGCCAACAACTCATCCTGAAGTCATTATGAAAAAACTCATTTCTTTGGTTCTGCTGGTGGGCGGCATTCTGCTCATCATCGCCGGGTACAACGGCACCCACGCCTTCACTTCAGATGTCTCGAAATTCTTCACGGCATCGCCCACGGATAAGGCCGTTTGGATGCTCATCGGCGGCGCGGTCGCCGCCCTGGCTGGCCTGGCGATGCTCTGGCGCAGCCCGAGACACGCCTAGACCGAGCGGCGGAAAGTGGGGTTGAATTGAAGTTCTCCTTTTTGGATTCGATCTCGCCTCGATGCAAGCGGCTTGCGGTGTGGACAGCCGCCGCGATTTTGGCCTACACGGTGATTGGGTTTTTCCTGTTGCCGCCACTTGCGCGGGTGATTGCGGCAAAGCAGTTGTCGAAACAGCTCGACCGGGCGGTTACGATCCAGAAGATCCGGCTCAATCCTTATACATTCTCGACTACGATCCGAGGTCTATTGGTTCACGACAAGGACGGCACGACGCTGCTCTCCTGGGACTCCGCGCATGTGAATTTCCAGCTTGTTTCGCTCTTTAGTCACGCCTGGGTGTTCAAGGAAATCAGCGTGACGCAACCGTTCGTGCGCATGCAAGTCAACCAGGATTACACGCTGAACTTTGCGGGCATCGTGGAGAAATTCTCCCAGGCCGACTCGAAAGCCGGTGCAACCGGCAAAGCTCGTCGGTGGAGAATTTACCGGCTGCGGGTCACGGGCGGGAAGATGTCTTTCGCCGACCTGACGCCTCGGATGCCCTTCCGAAGAATCGTCGGTCCCCTTGAGCTGACGATTACTGATTTCCAGACCGGCTCCGACCACAAAAATATTTTTGCAGTTTCCGGCATCTCCGAAGGCGGAGAGCAGTTCGCATGGAAAGGTTCATTTCGCCTCGCTCCGTTTCGGTCCGAAGGAGAGTTTAAACTCAGTGGCTTTGCCCTGACCACTTATGCGCCGCTCTACCAGGATCTGTTCCGCTTCGAGATCAGGGACGGCGTGATCAGTGTTTGTTCGAGCTATCGCTATGAAAGCAGCGCGGCAACCAATCTTCTGGCGGTGACGAATACCAGCTTTGAGCTCAAGTGCCTGCAAATGGTGGAAAAGGACACGGGCCAGGCCGCGGTCGAGGTTCCCGACTTCGTCATTACCGGCGCCAGCGTGGACGCGATGGCGCGCCAGGCTGAGGCGGACACGATGACCGTGAGCGGCGGGCGGTTCGTCCTGCGCCGGAATAAGGACACTTCGGTCAACGCCATCGAACTATTGAAGCCTGCCGATAACGCGCCAGCCGCGCCCGGCGGGATAATCCTGCTGCTTCGCGCGATGACCAACCTGGTCACGATGCTGCTAAACACGACCAATCTTTCGAACGGCGCCATCCGCGAGCTCAGCTTCACCAACTGCACGCTGCACCTGGAAGATCTGGCGAATACAGAACCGGTTCGGCTCGACCTGGAGGACATCGCAGTTCGAGGGAAGAACATTTCCAATCGCGCCGGGAGCAACCTGACCGTCGGAGTCTCCTTCCGCTGGGACACCAACGGCACGGCCCGGGCCGACATTAAAGCAGCGCTTTCGCCCGCCAGCGCGGAGGTCACGCTGGCGTGCGATAAATTGAACCTGCGCCCTTTGGCCCCGTACCTGGAGCCGCACCTGAATGTTTTCGTATTGGGCAGCAAACTGGGCCTGGCTGGCACGGTTCGATTGCGCAGCAACGAGGAAGAGTTGCCCGAAGTGCGCTTCCAGGGCGACGCCTGGCTCGATGAGTTCTCGACGGCCGAGGGTATCGCCACCGAAGGCCTGCTCCGCTGGAACTCGTTACGATTGTTGGGTATTGAAGCGAACCTCAATCCACCCGTGGTTACGGTGAAGGAAGCCCGATTGCAGGATGTGTTTGCGCGGTTGATCATCGAGACTAACCGTACCGTCAACCTGATGAGCGCGTTGCGCCGGGGCGGCACTAACGCGACGTCCGCCTTGCCCTTAACGAATCTAGTGACCGCGGCAGCGCGGCCAAAGATTTCCGTCGCTTCGATAGTAATCTCCAATGCCAACGTGCATTTCATCGACCGCTCGCTGCGGCCCAACGTGAATATCACCCTCGAGCAACTCGGCGGTACCGTTTCCGGCCTCTCCTCCGATGATCCGCAGCGGGCGGACATCCACCTCCAGGGCGCCGTTGATAAAACCGCGCAGGCCGACATTACCGGCAAAATCAACCCGTGGAATTCCAAGCAGCCGCTCAATTTGAAAATTGCTCTGCAAGGCATGGACTTGCGGCCGGAGGATCCTTATTCGGGCAAGTATCTGGGCTATCGATTGATGCAAGGCAAATTGAGCGCACAGCTCACCTACCAGGTTACCGATCGAAAACTGGAGTCCGAGAACCACTTGACGCTCGACCGGCTCACTCTCGGTCAGAAAGTGGAAAGTGCCGAGGCCACCAGGCTGCCGGTGCGCCTGGCCATTGCGCTGCTGAAAGATCGCGACGGTAGGATTGAGTTGGAGGTTCCGGTCAGTGGCAGCCTGGAGG
>CAZUVM010000232.1:0-10263 GCA_964623885.1 uncultured Verrucomicrobiota bacterium | reverse complement strand
CGACGCCAGCCAGGAAGATTGCAGAAATCAATCCAGAGAATCGTGGCAGAATCGTGGTTTTCATTGGGTTGCTAATCAGTTTCTTTGGTTTACCAGGCAGCTGTTGCCGTTCTTCATGGCGTCAGTATGGCTCACTATGATCCGGCAGGCTTTGACTTAGGTCATGATTTCTCCTTTTTTGTCTCAGCGCTGCCAATCAATGGTGTGAAGGCACCTGTTTCTCCCCCAAAAAAGCGGGCAGCATTAGTTAGAACATGCCGGCGCAGTTGACGGAATGCGTGCATTCTGCAACGCTCGCGGCGTCAAGATACTCAAAGCCAGCGGTGGAAATCAAAAAAGCTATCATTACAGCGGCGAGCAAAGCGCAGCGGACACTTCCTTTGCAGACCCTGGTCGATCGAGACGGCCAGACAAAAACCGCCCTGTGGATTTTAATTGAGGAAATCCTTTCCGGCGGCATTGAAGAGATTTGCGTGGTTATATGCCCCGGCGACGAGGCGGCTTATCGCGCGGCTGCAGGTGGGTTGAGCAGCCGGTTGAAGTTCGTCGAGCAGGATACGCCGCGAGGCTACGGGCACGCTGTTTTGTGCGCGCGCGATTTTGCTGCCAGCCAGCCTTTTTTGCTGCTGGTTGGCGATCATCTGTACGTCAGTGGCGGAGCCAAACGCTGCGCCGAACAGCTCATCGAAATTGCGCGTTCGGAAAACAGCGCGGTTTCGGCAGTGCAGGCGACGCATGAGAGCAAGTTGCCGTATTACGGAGCGGTCGGCGGACGTTTGGTTGCCGGTCGGCAGGGGATCTACGAAGTGTCGCAGGTGCTCGAAAAGCCGACACCAACGGAGGCGGAACAGCGGCTGATTGTGCCGGGTCTGCGAGCCGGGCATTACCTGTGTTTCTTCGGCATGCATGTGCTCACGACGGCGGTAATGGAGTTGCTGGAGCAACAGATGCCTGGCAGCCGCTCGATCCACCTCACCGCAGCGCTTGCGCAATTGGCTAACCGCGAGCGCTATCTGGCGTGTGAATTGTCCGGCCGTCGTTACGATATAGGAGTAAAATACGGGTTGCTAACCGCCCAACTCGCCCTCGCGCTCAGCGGCCAGGATCGCGATGAAGTACTCACCGGTCTGCTCGAGCTCCTGGCGCGAAGGGAGATAAGTTCACGTTGACATCGCGTCCTGATTTCCAACGGAGCGAACTTCCCGGCCCTGCCGCACGATGCCGAACCTAGCAGACATCATCACTGACTCGGCGAGGCGGGACCACCCGCTCGAACAGGCGTGCGCGAATCTTTCGCCTGAGGAACTATTAGGACAGTGCGCGAAACTGGAAGCTTTCCGGCGAAAAAGCGAGAATCTCTACGAGCGCGTGCGGGCGCTTTTCTTCCTGTACGGTATCCATCGGTTTCATTTGCCAAGCAAGCTTCCGGGCACCGCGCACGCCGCGCCGAGCGCGAAAGGATCATTGATCCCGTTTCGCGGCTACAATCATCTCTTACGGCGTCGTTTCGAAGAGGCCATCGATCATTTTCTGACGATCCAACAACGCGAAGGTCCCAGCGACGCCATTTGCAGTGCACTGGCGGCAGCCTACCATCGTCTGGCATTTCAAACGCTGGCCGACCAGGTCCGGCGAAGCGTGAGGTCGGTGCGCGGCAACCAGTGGATGTTCCGGATGGGCCATCCGGCGGACCAGCCGTTGCGGCTTCGCCCCGAGCTGCTACAGCCGGGTTCGGACGGAAGTTACCCAATTCTGCGCGAATGCACACCGGTGCGGATGGATCTAACGCACTGCGGGTGGAGCGACATTTTCTTTCTAGGAATGGATTTTCCAGAAGGGGCGAAGGTATTGAATGTGTCGATTGACCTTGGCGTTCACGGCCGCGACGCGGCCGTGCGACCGCCCGTGGAAGCTTACCTGCGGGTCATCGAAGAGCCGTTGCTGCGATTGGTCAGTATCGATCTCGGAGCGAGCGCTGACATCACTAACCTGGCGGAAGTTTTCGATTTCGCGAAGGATTACCTTGGGCTGCTCAAGGCGGCGATCATCGCGGCAGGCCTGGTACCGCCAGGCGTGGAAGGATCCGGGCAAAGCCTAGGCGAGTTGCTGGCGCAAATGCTGGGAGCAGGCCGAGGCCTCGAACTCGTGAGTTGCGTCAACAACATCCCCAAAGGCTCGCGCTTGGCGGTGTCAACGACGTTGCTCGCGGCGCTGGTGAGTGTGTGCATGCGCGCGACCGGCCAGGCCGCGTCTCTGACGGGCCAGTTGCAGGAGCACGAGCGGCGCCTAGTCCTGGCGCGCGCGCTGTTGGGTGAATGGCTCGGCGGCTCCGGCGGTGGTTGGCAGGACTCCGGTGGCGTCTGGCCGGGAATGAAATTGATCGAAGGCGTGCTGGCCGGCGAAGGGGACCCGGAATACGGGATCAGCCGGGGACGCTTGATGCCGCAGCATCGCATCTTGGAGGATACCGATGCCGCGCCAGAAACGCGAAGAAAACTTCAGGACAGCTTGGTGCTGGTCCATGGTGGAATGGCGCAAAATGTCGGTCCGATCCTGGAAATGGTGACCGAGAAATACCTGTTGCGCTCTGAACGCGAATGGGAAGCGCGCAAAAGCATGCTCGGCATTCTGCAGGAAATTCTTTCGGCCTTGCGCGCTGGCGACGTGCAACGCATTGGAGCGGCAACCATGCGCAATTTCGAACAGCCGATCCAGACCATTATTCCGTGGGCTTCAAATCATTTTACCGAGACGCTAATCGAACAAGTGCGGGGAGAATTTGGCCCAAAGTTCTGGGGTTTCTGGATGCTAGGCGGAATGTCCGGAGGCGGAATGGGCTTCATTTTCGCGCCGGACAAGAAGGCACTCGCCCAGAGACGGTTGCAGGAAATCATGGCCACCACGAAACGCCAGCTTGAAGCCGCGCTGCCATTTGCAATGGAACCGGTGGTCTATGACTTCGCCATCAATGAACGCGGCACGTTTGCGGAACTACTGACCGAACGCGACGCGCTAATGCCGGCGACCTATTACACGTTGATTGTGCCTGGACTGCTTCGGCAGGAGCGTCACGCATTGTCGCCGTTGCGACGGACGGAAATGGATAAATTCGGCGCGGCGTGCCGAACTCGGCCGGAGTTGCGCGGCGTCGTTCAAACTTTGTTCGATGTGATGCTGCCGCGTGGCAAAGCGGAGTCGGGCGGAGACGCTTCGCTCTCTGCGCTGCTGGACCAGCACGGCTTTGACCGGCTTCAGCATGAACAGGTCCGCGCCGACTTGAAGGAGGGGCGGATTGGTTTGGCGCAAAACCGACTCCCGCCCAGCGCCGTCATCGAGGACCCGCGGCCGCAGGATGTCAATATCGTGGCAAATGAAACTCCGGTAGGCACGAGCTCGAGTCAAAGTGGCGAGCGACTCCGCGAGCTTGGGCTCCAAGCCCTGAAGCAAGGAGAACTGGCAATGGTGACTTTGGCCGCGGGCGTCGGGAGCCGCTGGACACAGGGCGCGGGAGTGGTGAAGGCGTTGCATCCCTTTTGCCGGTTGGGCGGACGTCACCGGACGTTTATAGAGACCCATTTGGCGAAAAGCCGCACAATTTCGCGAGCGGCCGGACTACCTTTGCCCCATGTCTTTACCACGAGTTACCTGACCCACGCTCCCATCGAAGACTTTCTGGACCGACAAAAGAATTATGGCTACGAAGGGCCGGTTTTCCTTTCACCAGGCAAATCGGTAGGGCTGCGGATGATCCCAACGGTGCGAGACCTGCGTTTCATGTGGGAAGAAATGCCGCAACAACTTTTGGACGAACAGCAGCAGAAGGTCCGCGACAGCCTGCGACACGCGCTGCTGAACTGGGCTCGGCAGGCCGGCGAAGCGAGCGATTATACGGACAACCTTCCGCTGCAATGTTTGCATCCGGTTGGCCACTGGTACGAAGTTCCGAATCTGTTGCGCAATGGAGTATTGACGAAGCTGTTCTCTGAAAGACCGCAACTCAAATATTTGCTGCTGCATAATATCGATACGCTCGGCGCTGATGCTGATCCGGCGCTCCTAGGGTCCTTCATTGAAAGCAGGGCATGCCTGACATTCGAGGTTATCACCCGACGGCTGGAGGATAGAGGCGGCGGCCTGGCACGCGTTAACGGGCGAGTGCGGCTGGTCGAGGGGCTGGCGATGCCGCGGGAAGAAGTTGAATTTGAACTGAGCTATTATAACTCGAACACGTGCTGGATCCATTTGGAAAAACTACTCGCAGTTTTCGGATTGAAACGAGAAGAACTCAGCGACGCGGTGAAGGTGACCGCGGCAATCCGAAATGTGGCGGCGAAAATGCCGACATACATTACGCTGAAAGAAGTGAAGAAGCGCTGGGGCCATGGGCAGGAGGATGTGTTTCCGGTCAGCCAATTCGAGAAGCTGTGGGTGGATATGACGGCTCTGCCGGAAGTCGAGGCGCGCTTCATTGTGGTGCCGCGGTTGCGCGGACAACAGCTCAAGGACCAGGCACAGTTGGACGGATGGTTGCGGGACGGATCTGCGGACTATGTGGAGCAATTGTGTCAGTGGGGACAGTGATGGAACTCGATTTTAGATATTGAATGTCCCCCCGACCCTCTCCACATCGGATGGGAAGAGTGAGAACCACCGCAGCGCTTGGTTGCAGTGTGTTTAGCTGCGATAGCTTACTTTTTGGGGCCTAATAAATCCTGCAGTAAGCCGCCGGAGGGGCGATTCGTGGAAGGCTGGTTGGTGGAGGAAGTGCCGCCACCCAATGCGCCGGTCAAGCCGTGGAGCAAACCGCCAACACCGCTCTGGTTAGTGTTGGCGGAAGCGGAATTGCCCGAACTGCCATGCCCAAGCAAGTTTTGGAGCGCCGATCCGGTTTGGCCTGCGGTACCGCCAATGCCCTGGAGAAGCGTACCGCCAAGGGCAGCGTAATTTATCGATCGCTTAGGCTCACCTATAGTGCCGGTCATTGTCAGAAAATCCGGCAGTTTAGCATATTGCGAGTTGGTGGGAGTGTTGCCAGCCATGTTGATGCGCTGCGCCACATTACGGTCGAGCCAAATGGAAACCGGGACCTGGATCGTTGAGTTGGTCAGAACGGGCGCCAGCGCCACGGTGCCGGTGGCTTGCGCCTGAAAAGCCGGGCTCTGGATGAGTGCTTGTTGCAGTTGCATATTGCCGGAACCAGCGTTGCCGCGCAAAATGATGGAGTTGATAGGCGACCTCTTTAGATCGCCGGAGAGGCTACCGTTTTGGCCGGCGCCACTCTTGCTCGAAAGAATGCTGGAGAGCAAGGAACTGGCCCCGCTTGACGGGTTCTTCGCCAACTCAGGAATGGTCGAAATGGTATCGATCAGAAATTTGAGCAGGCGGGTCGAGGCGCTTTTACCCTGGATACTATCGACCGACAGGTTCAGGTTGGTCGAGCTCATGTCGAATTGAGCGGTGAGGTTCTTTTGCAGGCTTGCTCCGGTGGTGCCCGTGCCATTGACTTTGGCTTGCGCGGTTAATGTTCCACTCAGGATTCCTTTTCGATCAGGTTCAAACGAATCAACCAGCGGCGCCAGGGGCACCGCCTGCGCATTGAAGGAGACATCGTATTTGTAGCCGGGCACGCCCAAATCGACATCAATACCGCTTTTCACAGGAGCACCATTGAGCCCGAGTTGGAACGGGTTCATAACCACGTGACCGCCGTCGATTTTTACCGTGGTTTGGAAATTGGTGATCTCGACCTCGTGCAAGTAGAGGCGCTGGATGCTGGCATCCGCGGTGAAATTCTTTAACGGCAATTGTTTCGCGGGTGGTTCCTGCTCGGGCGCCGCGGAGGCAGGAGCAGAGCTTGCTGGATGCGAGGTTTCCTCCTGAGCAGGTTTTGCAGGCGACGTATTTTGTTTTTGCCCGCCAAACAGGTCGTAATACGTGGTCAGGTCGAGGGAATCGGCCACGAGTTTAATATTTCCCGTAGTCGCGTTCGATTGGGTCATATCAATGTGACCTGTGAGCTGGATCTGGTTGGTGGCGCGGGCGGTCGGAGTGAGAGCGAGTTGGGCCTGGCGCAAGTCAGCCACTTGTTTGTTTAAGGCAGCATCGATCAACATTTGAGCACCGAGCGGTGCAGCCGGGAACTGGCCTTTGGGATCCTTCACCACAAGATTAGTGACCTGCAAACTGCCCTTAATGGAGGAGGCGCCCTCAGGATCGTATTGAACGGCCGCGTTGGCATTGAGAGCGACGCTAGTCAGTTTCTTGTCCGCCAGCATTGGCTCGAGGAATGGGCGCAGACCGTTTTGATTGAAATCGGCAAGTACCGCTGTGATTTGTGCTGATTTGTTGGTCAGGACCGTGCCATGGACATCAAAACTACCACCGGCATTTTGTCCTTCGCTGATCTTGCCCGAGAACTTGCGAATTTGAATTTCTGACGGAGTCATTCCGACCTCCAGATCAGCCGTGGTGCCGAAGCTGCGGAAGACGTTGCTGCCGATTTGCCCGCTCAGATCCGTCAGTGCAAAACTCCCGGTGACGTTTTGGTTTTTTTGATTCTGGGTAACGTGCACTTTCAGCTCGGCGCTGCCGGAATTGAGCTTCATATCCGGGCGGGGCAGGGCGCGTAAAACCGAGACAAGCATTACTTGTCCATCGATTTGCAAGTCGGCACCCTGGTTTGCCTGGTCATAGGTACCAGAGCCGGTAATGCTGACAAGGGATTGGTCCTGTCGGTTGACTTGGAATTTCAAAGCCGGGAAGTTGAATTGCTTTAGATCCTGTGCCTGACCTCGCAATTGCAGAACGACGGTCAACTGGCTCAGTTGATTGCTGCCCGCTCCGGCGGTGAGATTGTCGACTTCGGAACTGACATCAAACCCGAGCCTCTTTCCGGCTTGCTGCGACTGCAACTGGAGAGTGGCGTTCACGTCACCGGCGGAAGCCGAGTCGCCGAGGAACGCCTTCCAATTCGCCAGGTTGAAATGTGTAATCGTGACTTTCAAGGCTGAATCGCCGATCGCATTGGCGGTGTTTCCCCAGGACAGGCTCATGGGACTGGTCAGCTCGCCTTTCAGGAAAGTGTTGCCCTTCTCCGTGCCATTGAGATTAAGCGCTCGGACAACGAGGTTGCTGGCCGCTTTGTCCACGCTCAGATCGTAATCGGCATGCAACCCGAGCAGTGGGGTTGTCTGATTGGTTCGAGTCAACTGTAGATCATTGAGATTGAATTGGCCATTGAGCGTGATGGCCGCGCCGCTTTTAGCCAATTGGATCTGATTCGTAGAGTTTATCTTGGTCGGCCCAAAATCCACGCCACTGGAAGCCCCGGCGAGATTCAACAGGTTTTTATCGATGTTCAGAAGAGAGATGGTCAGACGCCCCTCAGTCTTCGAGCTGTCAAAAGGTCCGTTGACTAACAACTCGCCAAGCTGCGTGTCCCCTTTCTGAAAACGCAAGGCAACCTGTTTGATTTCGGTCGGCGTGACGTTGCAATCCAGATTTGCTCCCAATCCGCCGGCTTGGGCCAGTTCGCCTTCGGCCTGGCTTACAGCGAAATGCAGGCCACCCTGAATCGAACCTGGCTGCAAGTCGGGTGTTAGCGCAAAAGTGAAATTGCCGTCGAGCTTTGCCTGCAAGAGACCGTTCGCGGTAGGCGCGGGAGGATTATTCTGCATGGCAATATTTGCAGCAATAGTCGCTTTGCCGGACTGGCCATTTTTGACACCCTCGACACTGAAATTGAGGTGTGCGATTTCGGTTACGTCTCGGTGATTGCCGTCATAAACCTTGATCTGGCGGATGGTGCCGTCCGTGAAGGCAACCTTTCGAATATCGATTTGAGCTGGTTTTGAAGGCTTAGCAGGTTGAGATGGCGTCGGTTTTGGTTTTTGTGACTTGGTGATGGGATCGAGATTGCTGGAGCCGTCCGGGTTTTGCACAAGGTTCACTGTGGGGGTAGCGAGCGTGATGTCGTCGACGTGAATATTACCGCGCATGATATCCATCAAGCTATAGTGCAAGGAAACCTCGGAAGCTGTGAGCAAAGGTTCCGGGCCGGTGGTTTCGACTTTCAGATTATGCAAGACCACCTGTTTGAACGGGCTGATGGAGGCGTCGCTCACGGTTACTTTGGCGTTCAGGGCGGCACTGACTTTAGGCAGGATCACGCCTTTGAAAAACGCTGAGCTGGTACCGACGAAATAGGCGGCGACCAACAACAGGATGAAGATTAGAACGATCATGCCAACGATGCGCGGCCAGCGACGACGCTTTGGTGCCGCAGGAGCAGAACTTGTTGAATCAGCCATAAAAAGCCCTCAAATAAAATGTATTGCCAGAACCGACGAGGATTTCTCTGCCTCGGGCTCTAGATAGAAACCTAGCGTTGCCGTTGGATTTCCGCCAGGGGCCGTTTCCCGCCCCAGGGATCCGCCAAACGGCATTATCGCACCTCGCGGGCCGGACAACCGTCACCCTTGCTAGCCTAGGCATTAACATGCACGGCGGTGAACGCAAGCGAATTTGATGTACAAACGCTTACGGGAATGTCATGCTTGAAATTGATTGCTGGAATTCCGGGTTCTCCTTAATCTCGCCCGGTCGGGCGTCCGGTCTCAGAAACACGCGGGAGGGGGGACCTTCAGCCCCCCTGCTCAGGTTGGCCGGGCGCCTGACATTATTCTTT
The DNA here is from genome assembly GCA_964623885.1 of uncultured Verrucomicrobiota bacterium. Classification (GTDB taxonomy): domain Bacteria; phylum Verrucomicrobiota; class Verrucomicrobiia; order Limisphaerales; family UBA8199; genus CAZUVM01. The sequence continues at coordinate 1,577 of CAZUVM010000232.1, read as the reverse complement.
TCTGAATAAAACGATTCGATTCGTATTCGTTCCTTTGCTCATATTGTCGACACCCCAGCAATTGGCCGTCTTCGTAAACTTTTGATCATTGATCAATACCAGGGCCGGTTTTAGATGGGCAGCCACGCCACAAGGCAGCACCGCCTCTTCGAGTTTGGTTTCGCCGCCATGGACTTCGCCCACTTCGAAGGCGATGTGCCCGCCAGGTTTTACAACCCGGTACAATTCCCGGAATACCGAAGACATCTCTTCCTGCCAGCGGTTGAGTTTGCCTGGAACCGTGAGCTTCACAGCTTTGGCGTCGATCCCCAGGAACCAGCAGCGCAGCCAGTTATCGGTCGCGTACTGGACAATGTTCAGGAAAGGTGGCGAAGTGACTACCAACGAAATCGAATTGTTGGGGAGTTCGATGGTGGCATTGGCAGGGCAGGTCATGAGTTTTGCATGGCCACGCACCTTTGCCAACGTTTCGCGCGTAGCAGCAGTCACATCACCCAAAAGTTGACGAGTTTTCTTGAGGATGATTTTGGCGATGTCACGCTTTGGTGGAACTTGGTTGCGCCGCTGATTGATCCTGAGCTGAGCTTTTGGGGACGTTGCCTGGTTGGGCGGCAAGGTGTACACGGAGAAGAAACCGTTGGAATGGCCGGTGAGCCGATTAAGTGCAACCAAGGCGATCCAATCGTCGACTGAGTCCGCATCACCCGATGTCCGTTTTCCCAGGAGGTATTTCTTCAGCGAAGATATGCCACGTAAAGTTTCATGGTGATAAAACGCCAGCATATCATCCGGTGTGTCAGCGGGATCATTCAGTGAGATCTGCCGTAGCCGGCCCTCGACCTGGTCGAGTGCTGGCGGGTTCAGCCGCGGGCGGACCATGGTGATACTCAGCGGATTGGCATCGTTTCCATAGGGGACTCGCTCAAGTAATGCTGCCTCGAGAGGCGTCGTGCCGCGTCCCATGAAGGGGTCGTAAACAATATCACCCGGCTGAGTGAGTCTTTCGATAAAGAAACGGGGCAATTGGGGCTTGAAGCAGGCCCGGTATGAAACTTCATGGAGCGAACTCGCCTGCCGTTGTTTGGCGGTCCAAAACTCATTCACAAAGACTGGAACAGAAAAAGCTCCCCGAGCCGTGGCAGCAACGGACATGCTCAAGGTCCTGGTGGGCTGCCCAAACTCCCGGAAGGCCGCAAGTTCCGCCGGGAAGTCCTTTGGCCGCGGCTCAAGCTCTGGCTCGGCAAAAAGCAGCGCTAGTTCCAAAGCCTCGGAATGAACAGTGGTATTCACAACGTTCCAATCCAACCAGAATGCCAGCTGCCTGTCCCGAATTTTTTGAACTCAAATCGAGGGAAGGTGGGTGTCACAACAGATTAAAAATGTTTAAATCAGAGCTTGCAAACCGATAGACCCGCGACTACGCTCATCGTTCATTTTAGTGCAACCTTTGGGCGGCCGTTATTTGGGCCGTTTCCGGATAGCTCAAGATTTTATGGCAGTTAAAATTCGTATGAAGCGAGTCGGGGCGAAGAATGCCCCGGTTTTCCGTATTGTAGTGGCTGACAGCCGCAGCCCGC
>CAZUVM010000231.1:0-11820 GCA_964623885.1 uncultured Verrucomicrobiota bacterium | reverse complement strand
CTGACTATTCTGGCGGCAACGCGCAGCGGGATCTGGCGCAGCACCAACGGCGGAACCAACTGGACCCAGCGCGTGGCGACCGAAGTTCTTTGTATCGCCTTCAACCCTACGAACGATACGCAAGCCATAGCCTCCGGATATAACGGCAACGCCTTTTATTCGAACGATGGCGGTCTAACCTGGACTCCCGCTTCGGGCATCCCCGTGGTTTCCGGTTTCGTAGTAGACCGGGTGGAGTTGGCCTACTCTCGGACAAACCCGGCGATTGTGTTCGCCTCAGTCGATAACAGCAGCGGGCAGGTCTATCGCTCACTCGATGGCGGCCACACCTATACCGTGCGCTATGCCGGCGGGAACAACTACCTTGGCGGGCAAGGTTGGTATGACAATTTCGTTTGGGTCGACCCTGTTAATACGAATGTTGTGATTGTAGGCGGACTGGATGTATGGCGCAGCACAGATGGCGGTCTAAGCTTTACGGACATCGGCGGCTATAGCGGCAGCATCCATCCGGACCAGCATATCCTGGTGGCCAGCCCGTTTTACAATGGCACTACGACTCGCACGATCTTCGTCGGGAACGATGGCGGCGTTTTCCGCGCGGCCGACGCCTATACCGCCTCCAGTGGCGGCGGTTGGACAACGCTGAATCATAACCTGGGCATTACCCAGTTCTATGGCGGAGCTGGAAATGCCACGACGTCCGTCATTATCGGCGGTAGCCAGGACAACGGCACGCAAAGATATACCACCGGCGGTGGGCAACAAGGCTGGACAACTATGTACGGAGGTGATGGCGGACAATGCGCGTCCGACCCAACCAACCCTAATTACTTCTATGGCGAATATGTGGACCTTCAAATCTTCCGCAGTTCCAATGGTGGCGCTTCCGCCAGCTCTATTTACACGGGCATCGCGGATGCCGGCAACAACGCTAATTTCATCGCTCCTTTCATCCTCGATCCCAACAACGCGAATACTATGCTGGCCGGTGGTGTCAGCCTGTGGCGCAGCACAAATGTGAAGGCGACCACTCCCACCTGGACAGCTATCAAGGCTTCGATTGGAACTCCGATCAGCGCTATTGCCGTTGCACCGGGCAATTCCGACGTCATTTACGTCGGTTATAATAACGGGCAAGTCTACTACACGGCCAATGGCACGGCCGGCAGCCCCACCTGGACACTGCGCAACAGCGGTTTGCCCGCCCGCTATAACACGAGCCTGACCGTTTCGACTAACGGACGGGTTTATGCCACGTTCGGCGGTTACAATTCCGGCAACGTCTGGCAGTCGTCCAACAGTGGTGTGAGCTGGGTCAGTATCTCTGGGAACCTTCCCGCTGCGCCGATGAATTCCCTGGTTGTAGCTCCCTTTGATCCCAATACTTTTTATGTCGGCAGCGATGTGGGCGTCTATGGCACCTCGACCGGCGGGGCCTCGTGGTCCACCGGCAATGACGGACCGGCCAATGTAGCGGTCGATCAGCTTTTCTGGCTCGGGCCTAAGCTCATCGCGGTAACGCACGGCCGAGGGATGTTCTCCATCATCCCGGTGGTAGGTCCGCCTTCATTGGCGGGCACCGGTTTCTCACTCAACGATGGCAACACCAATGGTCTGGTGGATCCCAATGAGTGCAGTCAGCTCTATCTTTACGTCCGCAATACCAACGGCCCGACCGCCACGAACATCACCGCAACACTGACAACAACCACGCCCGGCGTTACGATTATGCAAGGAAGCTCGGCCTATCCTAACATCCCGGTGAGCACGACTGTGACCAATCTCACGCCCTTCCAGTTCAGCACGGGGCCTGGCTACGTCTGCGGTTCGACAGTCAATTTGAAACTCACCCTGGCTGCAAACGGGACCAACCTGGTGGTTTCCTATACGCTTCCCGGCTCCGGAACGTACGCTCTGTTCCAAACCAATGGGGCAGCTATCATTCCCGGCACCACCGATACCGGCAACCACGGCCAGAACGTGCTCACGCCGCTCACTCTGCCGTTCCCGGTCACTTATTATGGCAGGACATTCACCAACGCCACGCTCTCCTCGAACGGCAATCTCCAGTTCATTGGCGGCAACTTCGCTGCCGGCGGCGTCTGTCTGCCGGTCGGCGGTTTGAATTACCCAATATTCCCCTACTGGGACAACCTGCGAACGGATCTGGGCACCGACGGCATTTACACGTCAGTCACCGGGGCGGCACCCAATCGCACGTTTAATATTGAATGGCGGGCGGCCCTGGTCAGCAGCAGCGCGGAAGTCGATTTCGAGATTGTGCTTTATGAAAGCCAAACGCGGGTGGACTTCATCTATGGCGCGTTGGGCGATCCAGGGAATACAGCGACCGTAGGTATTCAACGGGATACGGGCAGCGCCTATAGTAATTTTGAGTGCAGCACCGGGGGCTTAACTCCCGGGCTCCTGCTCAGCTATCAGTGGCAGTGCACCGATGGTGGCGGCCAGTGCGCCCCAATCCCGAATTTCACAGCCAATCCTACCACCGGCCCGGTTCCGCTCACGGTGAACTTCACGAATCTGACGCTGCCGGCTTCTACGTATTCCTGGGATTTCGGTGACGGGAACACCAGCACTGCCGTCAACCCGGTCAATACATATACATCGGCTGGCATTTACAGTGTCTCATTGATGGCTTCGAACTCCGGCGGCAGCGTCGCCTTGACCCAGACAAATTACATCCTGGTTACGAATGTGCCGCCGAGCATTACGACGCCACCTCTGCCTCAAACCGTGGCGTTGGGTGTGCCGGCCACATTCACTGTGGGCGCCTCGGGCACGGCGCCGCTGGGCTATCAATGGCGCTTCAACGGCGTTGTCATTGGTGGCGCGACTGCTACCAGCTTTACCGTGTCTGCGCCGCAATGCGCCGATGGCGGACCGTATGATGTTGTCGTTACGAACGCTGGTGGCGGTATTACCAGCAGCGTGGCGTTGCTAACGGTGGAAACGGCTCCCTCAGTCATAGTGCAACCCACCAATGTAACCGTGGCGGTGAACCAGCGACTATTTCTGGTCGTGGGCGCGACGAACGATTGCGGCGACGGGCTAACCTACCAGTGGTTGCATTCCGGGACCAATGTTGATGGCGCGACGGCTAGCACTTACGCCCGGTTCCGCGCCCAACTGTCGGACGCAGGCGCTTACCAGGTCGTGGTGACCAACTTCGCCGGGTCAGCCACGAGTCTCATAGCCGTCGTAACTGTTCTGGCGCCACCAAGCATTACCACGCCGCCGGCCAGTCAATCCGTCGCCGTTGGCTCGAATGCCACCTTCACGGTAAGTGCCACGGGAACCACCCCGCTTGACTACCAGTGGCGGTTGAATGGAACACCTATTAACGGCGCCACCGATACCACGTATACGCGCACGAACGCGCAGTGCGCCGATGCCGGTGGTTTTGATGTGGTGGTAAGCAATTCCATTGGCACCGCCACCAGCCCGCTGGCATCGCTGACAGTGGTTTCGCCACCGGTGATCCTGGTTCAACCGACCAACACCGCGGTACTGGTCAGTCAAACTGCTACGCTGCAGACCAGCGCCACCAACGATTGCGGCGGCGGCTTGAGTTATCAATGGCTTCTTTCGACCAACAGCCTCGTCAACGGCACCAATGCCAGCCTCGTCATCTCAAATGCCCAATTTACAGACATTGGCGATTACTCGGTTATCGTGGCTGACCTGGCGGGTTCGGTGACCAGCAGTGTCGCCCATCTGACTGTCGTCAGCACGTTCGCGCCCACCATTCTGGGGCCGGCTATTTCGGGCACGAACTTCACCTTCTCATTCCAAAGCATCGCCGGCAAAACTTACGTGGTGCAGTACGAAGATGACCTGCAGGCCGCCTCATGGGTGACGCTTCAGACCATTCCCGGTGACGGTACTCTGAAGACAGTCGTTACTCCGAGCGCAACGTCGCCGCGAAGGTTTTATCGATTGAGCGTGCAGTAGGGGTCTCCGCCGTTTTTCTCGCTCTGTAGGAGACGACGTCAGGAGTCTCGATAAGCGGCTTGCGTGTGTTCTCGCTCAACTAGATCAGAGACTTCTCACGTCGTCTCCTACAGCGCCGCGGCTGCCGGCTGGCATCGTCAGTCCTGTTACCAGTACTGATGCACCAGCGGTTTGATTCCGCTCTCGTAAATTTCGCCAACTCTTTTCAGCGAAGCCCTGGACAGCGACGGCAAATCGGACGCAGCGATGTTTTCCACGACCTGCGCCGGCCGCTTCGCGCCGGGAATGGCGCATGTGACTGCGGGAAACTCCAGGATCCATCGCAAAGCGAACTGCGCGAGCGACGCTTCGGGTGCAATGAGTTTCTTCAATTCTTCCGCCGCGCTCAGGCCGGTCATGAAATCCACGCCGGAAAAAGTTTCACCGCGGTCAAACGCCTCGCCGTGACGATTGAAATTCCGATGATCATCTGGCCCAAATTCGGTGGCGGCCCACATTTTCCCCGACAGCAAACCGGAGGCCAGTGGTACGCGGGCCAGGATGCCCACCTTGCGCTTTTGGGCCTCCGCAAAGAACAGTTCCGCCGGGCGCTGGCGGAAAATGTTGAAGATGATTTGCACTGACTGGACATTCGGATACTCGATGGCCTTGAGCGCTTCTTCAACCTTCTCCACGCTGACCCCATAGTACCTCAGCTTACCTGCCTTCACGAAGTCGTCGAGAATCACAAAGACGTCAGGGCGGTAATAGACCTCAGTGGGCGGGCAATGCAGTTGCAGCAAATCAATGGTGTCGGTGCCCAGGTTCTTGAGACTGCGCTCGACAAAGGCCGTCAGGTTGTTGCGGTTGTAACCTTCGGTCGTTTGCGCCGGCAGGCGGCGTCCGGCCTTGGTGGCGATGTAAAATCTCTCTTTCCGTTCCTTTCTGAGTTTAGCCAGTAGCCGTTCGCTGCGTCCGTCGCCATAGACATCGGCCGTGTCGAAGAAATTCACCCCGCCATCGAGCGCGGCATGCAGCGCGGCCAAGGATTCCGTATCATCGACGCTGCCCCAGGCCCCGCCGATGGCCCAAGCGCCAAAACTGATTTCCGAAACTCTCCAACCTGTTCTTCCAAGAGCGCGGTAATTCATACACCGAGGTTACGAACCCAATGCGCCGCAGCAAAGTGGAAAGGCTGAAGCAGTCAACCGTAGAACGCTTGCGTCTTGGACTTTGAGCCTGTCCTGTGGCGCTTTTAGGATTATCCGTGTCCGTATTCGCAATTTTGCTTTTCGTCTGAGGAGGAGCTCGGGCATTTCATCTTACAGACTGAAGAAGAATACGGCCCACATCCAGCACGGGCTCACCATCGACCGCGTTGGTGACCGAGCTGGTCGCACAATTCGTCGTGAAATGGAGGTAGCCGGCGCGTTCAAATCGAAGTGGAATCACGTCCCACCCTGCCCCGCGCACGACCGAAAGCACGCGCTCACTCGGCAGTTCAAACCGTCCGTTTGCATCCGTTTGGGGGGGCGGCTTGCGCATGAGGATTTCAGCTCCTTTGGGCTGGGACTCTCTGGAAACCCGGCCCGCGCTACGAACTACACTCACACCAGCCAGCGGTTGGCGAGTGTCCGCCGCAAGAACCTGCCCAGTGACTCGTGGAGAAACGTATGGCCCAAGCGGATGAGACTTGCAGCCCAAGAGCACAAAGCCGAGTAGCAAGGTTAACTTGAGCCGCGCTAACGGCCGAGCTGCTTGAGTTGAATCCGAGGTTTGTACAATACGAAACCGTCGTCGCAGGCCGCTCGTTAATGACAGAATCAAGAGCGTACAAAGTAAAATAGGCGCTCAGTAGCACGCCGGCTAGCAAGCAACCGCACGGAGACGCCGGATTATGAACTGGCGGTTTTTATAGCCGTAGCTCGGCCAAAGCTTCTCTCATCATACGCCCCCAGCCCAAGGGCGCTCACGGGATTTCCTGATGCTCAAAGGGCCAGATAACGCGCCCGCCGGGTGCGTGAAGAACTGTACCAGATTGAAACATGTCCGCAGTAAGAACCATTGCATTTCCATTTGTCAAAGCCGCTGCCTGCGAACCGTTCACCTGCAGGTCAGACTGCTTGGCTTCCCCTGGTGGTGGATTTGGTTCGCCGCCATCCCAGATTTTAATGCCGCCGGGGGCGTGGAGTGCTTCGCCACTCTTGAACATATCCTCCGTCAAAAACATCCTGTCTTGGGTCGGGGGCTGAACCGATCCTGAAGGCATCGCAGGCGGTGCTGGGCAGCAGGAGTTATTAAGAAGACAAAGGTCGGGGGCGCATGTCCCTTCGGCATTACACGCCGCAATCGCGCACCATGTTGCGCTGGAGCAACCCCATGTACAGGAGGGCATTGCCCTATAGGTGGTGTGAGGCTGTGCCGCATATTTGCACTGAAGCGTAAACGAAATGGCATTCCCGCCCGTTTGGCAGGGAGTGGCGCAACCGGTTGTATCAACGGTGACTACACGGCTTGGGTCAGTACCACAATTTGTGCAGACGTCGTTATAATTTACTGGAAGACTGCCACCGTAATTAGTCGTGACGCCGTTGACGGTCATCTTAGCGCCAACGCATGCCACGAGAGTGACGTAAGCGTTCGTGATACATGCGTCACTAGCTAAGATGCTATTATAGCTGAACATTTGGAGGAGGGCCGAAACAACGTGTGACGACGTTATTTTCACAGAGTTTTTAGCATATAGCAAACTTTAGCCTTGTCAACGACAGTTATTGTTAATCCTCCATTTTCATTAGTTCCAATTATTCAAAACTGCAACATAGTGTATTTTACAGCTTCCGAGCACTTTTGATGGTTTTGCTCAGGGGAGGATGCCCGGACAGAGAGGCTGGCTTGATTAGACTACGGCCGAGTCTCGATTTCCAAGGACGCTTCCTTCAGCCCGTCCGCCCGGACGGTAAGCCGCACTTTTCCCGAGTCGTGGGTAGATTGCACGATGGCCAGTCCGCGACCGTGATAGGCATTGCGCATGGCGTCTTTCCCGGTAGACGAGCTGTTCAGGTCACCGTTTTCAACGCCGAGGAGTTTCGCCGGGCCCTCGATTGTGAACTTTACTTCCTGCGTAGCATCCGGCACCCGCACGCCTTGCGCATCGACCACCCGAAACTCCACATGGCAGATGTCCCGGCCGTCGGCACGCATTTCTTTCACATCCGGCAGCAGCTCGATTCGCTGCGCCCGGCCAGCTGTCTTCAAGGTGAAGGCGCTCTCGGTCTGGCCATTTCGTAAACCTAGCGCTTCCAGCACACCCGGCTCGAACGGGAGCTGCCAGGTCAATGCGCCCTGCTTGGCCTCGGAAAGCCGGTTGGTCCCGAGCATCCGCCCGTTAAGGAGCAACACGACCTCAGGGCAGGTGGTAAAGCAATGGACATTGACCGTCGCGTTCGAGGGCCAGTTCCAACTCTCCTGCGCACCGACCGCGCCGCCCCCTCCAAAACCCTGGCCGCCTCGGCGTCCCCCGCCCCCCCCCAGGTCGCATCGCGCATAGATAAACCATCGGTTTGGCACTCCAAAGACTTTGCCTGAACAAGGCGAGGGGCTTTTTGAAGCCGCACAGGTCGAGCAGCCCCGCTCGGCTGCCGCGATTGGGCCACCGGCCCGCCTCGCCGAGATAGTCAATCCCAGTCCAAAGAAATTGTCCGCCCACATAGTCGTTGTCGCGAACCGCCAGCCATTGCATCCAGCCGCTGCTGTTCTCGCTGCCATAAATAAACCGTTTCGGGTATTTCGCGTGGTCGGCCGGATAGCGTGATTCCTGGTAGTTGTAGCCGACCGCATCGAGCATTTCGCCCAACCCTACGGTGTCGGACATGGCAACTGTAGCCAAAGCGGCCGTCACCGGGCGTGTGGTATCGAGTTGCTTCACTGCTGCAATGAGCGGCCTTGCGCAAGTGACAAGTTCATGCGCCGGTGGATTGCGGGGGTGGTATTCATCTCCCAGCACCGGGTGCGAGAAGGGATCATTGCGGTAATCAATCTCATTGCCGATGCTCCACATGATGATGCTGGGGTGATCGCGGTCGCGGAGAACCATGTCGGAGATGTCGCGGACAGACCATTGGTCGAACAACTCGGCGTAACCGAAGTGGCTTGGTTCGCCGTTGTTCCGGCCCGTGACCCATTTGTTTTTACCGGGCGTGAATTCGTCGAAAGCCTCGTCCATGACCAGAAAACCGAGCCGGTCGCAGAAGTCCAGCAGCTCCGGCGCAGGCGGGTTGTGACTGCTGCGAATGGCATTGACGCCAACCTCCTTCAAAATGCGCAGCCGGCGTTCGAGCACTTTGTCCGGAACGGCAGCTCCCAGGCACCCGGCGTCATGGTGAATGCACACACCCTTGAGCTTCATTGCGACTCCGTTAAGGAAGAAACCCTTGTCGGCGTCGAAACGAAGCTTGCGAATACCAAACGGCGTCGTTGTTTCATCCACTACTGCAGTTCCCGAGCGCAGCCGGCTTTTGAGAGTGTAAAGCACTGGTGAATCAGGAAACCATAATTGAGGACTGGCGAACCGGATTTGCTGAATGAACGTCGTGTTGGTGGCGTCAGCGAGCGTGTCGGAAGTGCTCAACTCGGCAACAGACCGGCCGTCCGGCGCCAACAACTCCGACTGTAAAGTGAGAGATTGTTCGTGCCCGGTGCTGTTCTCGATTTTTGTCTCCGTGCGAACCGTCGTAGCGGCCAGCGTGATCTCAGGCGTGGTGACGTACACGCCCCAGCGGGCGATGCGCAATTTGTCCATCAACCGCAGCCGCACATGGCGGTAAATGCCCGAGCCAGTATACCAGCGCGAATCGGCGAAGCGGGAATGGTCGACACGCACCGCAAGGACATTGTCCGCGCCGAATCGCACCAACGGCGTCAGCATGCATTCGAAACTTGAATACCCATAAGGGCGGCCACCGAGAAAGTGTCCATTCAGCCACACCTCGGCGTAGTCATACACGCCGTCGAATTCGATAGCGACCAGCTTGTTGGTCTCGGCCGGGTCGCGTTTGAAGTGCTTTCGGTACCAGCCGATTCCGCCCGGTGCGAAGGCTGTGCCGCTGGCGTAATCGGCGCTGAACGGTCCGTCGCTGCTCCAATCGTGTGGCAGGTTCACGGGTTTCCAGGCTGAATCATCAAAGGCCGGGACCATGGCGGTGGCGAAATCTCCTTTGCTAAAGCGCCAATCGTCATCGAAGTCGAGCACGATTCGGCCACCGGCGGCCGCGGCTGCCGGGGCGGTCTCAACCGCGGTTAACGCGAGAATCGCCAGGAGAAGACGCGTCAGTCGCTTTATGGGAGCATTCATCAGTCCAAGCTGCAATGCTGTTGGTTGAACGATTTAGCCCAAACCTCGAGCGGCGGCAGCTTTTTTCTGTGTTTACCTTGCGGTCACTAATATGGCACAGACACAGAACCTCCTGACGTTACCCAAGCACGGTAATAACGATGCCGGTCAAAATCCCGAGCACCGCAGGCAGCTTCCGCCATCCATGTGCTTCGCGGAAGATGAGAATGCCACCGGCAAAGCCCACTAAAGTGCTGCCGCGGCGCAGGCTCATGACGATGGACACCAGGGAGCCGGGTTGGCGCAAGGCGCTGAAATAAATATAATCGGCAGCCAGCAGGAACAGAGCAATCATCGGGATGCTCCAGCGCCAATGGAACTCGTTGCGATCCCACCAACGTCGCTGCCACCCGATGGCAAACGGCAGGAAAATGACCAATAAGTAAACCGAAAACCACGCCTGCACGGTGGGGACTGAAAAGCGGGTGCGGCCGAGCAGGTATTTGTCGTACAGAGAACTGGTTGCGCCGAGCACCGTGCCGGCGAGCAGGAAACCGATCCATTTATCGCGATGGACCCGAATCCCCTCGCGTGCGCCAATCAGGGACAGCCCGAAAAAAGAACCCAGGGTCGTAAGCACCCCAATGCACTCAAGCAGCGTAGGGCGCTCGCCCAGGAACAGCAGCGCCCCGAGCCAGGTAAACAGCGGGCTCATCGCGCGGATAGGGGAGCCGAGCGAGAGGGGCAGGTGTTTCAGGGCGAAATAGGTGAAGAGCCACGAGGCCGCCACAATAACCGATTTGAGCGCCAGTTGGAGATGCTGGATCGCGTTCAATGATTCGGTCTGCAGGGCACCCGGAAGCGAGTTCGGATGGAGTGCCTGCACGGCTAATAAAATAATCCAGACGGCCGCCCCGCAGAGTGTGCTGAGAAACAAAACCGGCAGTACAGCGTTTTCCCGGACTGCATGCTTTGTACAGAGCTCGTACAGGCCGAGAAAGAATGCCGATATCAGGCTGGCCGTTACCCAGTGCATTAAGATAGCAAGCCGGGCCTTACGCCGGACCGCGACTTGTGTTCTTGGGAAGTACTAGATCCGCGGCCGGGAGTCTATGAGGCAAAGCCGGCGCGATCCGATTCAAAGAACAGATCAACACAGCGCGGCAGACCGAAATCCGAAGACCGAAAGAAGGCCGAAGGCCAAATCCCCAAACGGCGGATTAGCTCGAAGGTCAAGCGGCCAGCAGCTTTCCAAGCGCACCGCGCAGGTCAGGCACCGTTAAGGGTTTGTTCAGGAGACCGTCCACCGGGTTCTCGACATTGCCATGGGCTTTGTCAGAGGCAGTAATCATCAGGATGCGCTGTGAGGGGGCCAATAGTTTGATGCTAATGGCAAGCTCGTTGCCCTTTATCAACGGCATCTCGAAGTCGGTGACGATTAGGTCGAATTGACCCACGGCGAATAAACTCAGCGCCTCGGCGCCATTGCTTGCCTCAGTGACCCGATGCCCATCGAGCTCGAGCATCATGCGCAGAGCCGCGCGAACAAGCTCCTGGTCCTCAACCAGGAGTATCCGCTTGCCGCGAACTACAACCTCTGAGGCGCTCGGTTCGGACGCGACCCAGGGTGCCTCGGCACCACTGACCTGGGGTGCTTCCAGGCTTTCTGAAACGGAATGACTAGATGCGATCATTGGTCTGGCCTCCTCATGTTGCAAAGGGCCTGGCTGGTTCCGACCCGTTTTCGACCTTGCCCTCTTCAACTTCCTCGGTCGCCATGGCTGCGGAGATGGTTTGGCGGTGAACTCCAAGCTTCTGCGCAGCCACGGAAATGTTGTTACCCACTAGTTGAACTACATGCCGGATGTAGCGGTACTTGATCTCGTCCAGCAGAAGAACGTCTTCCGCCCGTTGGGGCAGAAACAGATCGGGGGTGGCCTCCAATCGGCCCACCCAACGCTTCACTCGGCTTGCCAGGGCGCTACCCCCGACGTTCTTTTCCAAAAATTCATCTGCGTCGGCTAACAAAGCATCCATCTTCACGTTAAAGGGCTTGCCGCTCATCACGATGATCGGCATGACCGCTGAGATTGCCCGCGCTCTGCGCACGACTTCTGTGGCAACATGGTCCAGGAACCAGTCCACCAGTAGGACCGAAATGTTATTTCGCTCCAGGGCCTCAAGCGCTTCTGATACCGAACTGGCGGTGATGCAGGAGATACCCTCCGCTTCGATACAGTCAGTGATGTACCGCCGAAAGTCCTGGTCATCCTCGACCACGAGGACGCATTTGCTGCCGTCGGGTTTGGGCTGTTTCATGTTCATGGCTTCATGCTCGTCTAAAAAATCACTGCAGAAGCCATGCCAACTGTCGAACTTTTCACTATGCCCAGGAATTGTGATGAAAAAATCATCAGCCGTTTCCATGTTTTGTCCAATTTTTAGACTCATGAAGTGTCTAATTCCTAGGCAACCGCAGGACAGAGCCAGTCTTGGCTAGACGGGTTAGGAACCAGAGCCTTAGAAGCCAAGAG
>CAZUVM010000230.1:0-13209 GCA_964623885.1 uncultured Verrucomicrobiota bacterium | reverse complement strand
AGTTCCCGCGCCTCCGAACGCATCTGGCGAAGATCATCCGAGAATTGGCTCGAATTCTCTTTGCGCATTTGGTCGCGGGCTTGTTGGAGTTGTTGCTGAGCGCGCGTACCGGCAGCCAGCGCCTGCGAAGCCGCTCCCTGGCCGGCAGACTCAGCCGCGCGTTGGATCTCGTTTCGAGTCTGATCCAATTGCTGCCGCTCGTTCGCCATGTTTGATTGATTTTCCGGACGATCCATTCGCTGCCTGACCTCGTCAATGTCGGACAGCATTTGTTGCTCTTCCTCCTGCAGGCGCTTTAGGCGCCGTTGAATCTCGGCGCGTTCCTCTTCCGTTCGTGCTTCCTGCAAAGCCGTTTGTAACTCTTTTAAACGATCATTGAGGTCTTGCTGGCGCCGCGCCAGTTCCTGCAGCCGATTCATCACCTGCAACTGCTCGCGGCGTTGGTTTGGCTGCGGCTTCTGCGCTTCACTCTGTGTTTCGTAGCGGTTCTCGGACTGAGTCAGGTCCATCTCTTCGAGCTGGCGCTGCATTTGCTGGCCGCGGCTGCCGCCCTGTTGGCTCCGGTTTCTGGACCGCGAAACCTGATATTCATGCTCCTGCAGCCGTAACAAGGCCTGGTAGGCCGCCTGCTCGGCAGCGAGTGCCTCTTTCAGTTCGGTTGGCGAATTCGTGGCAGCCTTGAGTTGCGCCAGCGCCTTTTCCATTTCTTTTTCCGCGGCACGCCACAACGCGCTCGCGCGTGGGTCGCGCTGGTTCTCGAGCGCGGTTTGAGCTTGGTCCAGCGCCTGGGCTTGGGCATCGCGAACGACTCCGGCGTCTTCCGCGTAAGAGTGCTCATCGCGGGCCTTTGTGGATGTGCCGCCGACCTGAGAGAGTCGCGTCGGCGAACTGCTGCTGGCACCTGCGCTTGCCGACGGATCCACCTGCCCCATGAAATGTGAATAGTTGTGCCAGAGCTTTTCATAGCGCGATTGCGGTTCGGCCGAGCTCTCGCGTCTCTTCGAACGCAGAGGCGTGGGCTGCTGCTGCAGCTTCCAAGTGGCGCTGATGATTTGCTTTTGCAGCTCCGCCAATCGTCCGCTCGCCCCGCCTTCCGGTTGGCCCGACTGCCCCCCCTGCCCTTGTCCCTCCATCCCCTGTCCTTCCCGAAATACCTCTTCAAACGGGCGCACCTCGCCGAAAAATAAATCGCCCGTGGTCCGCCTGAGCTGCCCGTCCGGTCCGATATCATCAGCCCAGACGAACCAGGAGATCAATTCATCCGGCCGCACACCCAGATCTTCCAGGCGAAGCAAATACTTGAACGGACGCTTCTCCGCTGCCGGCACCGATTTGCCTAGCTCCATCCACTTCGGTTCCTGGCCGGCAACCGTGTATCCCAATCCGTAGGCCTTGACGCCAAAATCGTCCCAGACGGTCCCTTCAAAAGAAATCTCTTCCAATGGCGACGGCCGCTGATCTCCCCTTGGCGACGCAAGGTGGATCTCTGGAGGGCGATTGGTTAGCGCGACCAAAACAAATTGCGCCGGGACCTTATTGGTTCGTCCTTCGCCATCCACCAATCGCAGGTCGTATGTCTCGCTCGATTCAAGCGGAAATCCCTTCAACGCAGCTGCCGGGTGATCTTTCTCAATCACCAGCGGAACGACCGTGCCTTCCTTCTTCGGGATCAGTTCGGCTGTTACCACGGATTTGTTGAGTTGTAGTTGCAGGTCCAGTTGTGAGCCCTGCACCGCGCTTACCCTTTTAGTGTTCGCGACATGCTTTGGTGCCTGTCCGGTGTATTCCGGAAATACCAAGTCCGCGTCCGCGCGCTCCAGTCGCGGATATTCGAATACAGAAACTTTGAAATCCCGGGTCCGCTGGCCCGCAAACTCAACGTGGTAGACGAGATTGCTGGAAACGTCCGGGACACTGGCGCCGAACATGGGATCGGCAAGGCTTTTGACCAAAGGAATCCGTTTGTTTGAGGTTCCTTCACGCACCACCAGATCCACACTGGCCGGTAGTCCGCCGCCGCCAAATTTAGCAAGCACCACCAGCGTGCTGCCTCGTTCAAGCGTCGTGTCGCCGGGACTTACAGTTACACCGTGCTCAGCCAAACTCGCTCGCGAAGTTTTTTTGCTGGTAACACGCCATTCAAAACAGGCGAACACAAGAATTGCCAGGGCCGCCCACTGAAGCGCCTGAGCCGCACGGATCCTGGACAAAGGTATTAAATTGGCGGCCCAATCATTGCCTTGGGAATGATTCAGCGTCTCTTGAACCAACCGCTGCTGCAAATAGCTAAATTCGGCATCGTTATTGATTGGCTGCTGCACAGCCGTCAATAGGCGGCCATCAAGCTCCGGATGCCGCTGCTCGATAGCCGCCGCCAGTTGACGCCAATCCGTATCTCCGGAACCGTGCCGCCTTAGCGTAATCACGGCCGCGCCAATTCCCGCCAAAGCAAGTGTTGGCCAGATCCATCCTGCCGCCTGGTTATGGCCGAAGAGCGCTGCAATGCCGAAGAATGCCAGGCCACAAACTGCCCAGCATACCGCCAGCCGGCACCAGAACTGCAGGCGTCTTTGTCGGAGCACCACCAGTTGCAGCCGTGATTTCAGATTGGGATGGATTGGCATTCTCATTATGATTTTGTATTGGCTGCCTGCTCCTGCAGTAAAACACCCTCGGCCGGTGATGCCATTTTGCGGGCAGTCCGTCCGCCCAACCACGTTTCCCCCAGTAACACAACGAGCGCGCTTGCCACCAACCAGCGCCACAGCTTCTGTCGATTCTCTAACTCGGCATTTGCCAGCCGCGCCTTTCGCTCTGCCGCCACGCCAGCGTCTATCGGCTTGCTCACGGGTGCGCCCAGCCGTTCCAATTCATCGACCGGCAGCGGAACCGTTAAACTTTCTGCCGGTTCGAGGTTGACCGCAAATCGTTTGGAAGTTTTGCCGCTTACGGTGTAAACCCCAGGCGCAAGCGCTTCAGCGAAGTTCGTTTGTCCGGCCGAGAGGTTGATTTGGGAACCATCAGGCCGGCGAATCGCGGCAGGTGCATCTCCTCGAGCGAACAATGTGCCGAGCGGAATCACTGCACTTACCTGAAACTGTGGCGGTATCGGCGCCGGCACGCCACTTTGTTCCAGGATCGAGTACAGCAAAGGAACAAACTTGCTCGAAAGCGCCAATTGGCTCTCTTCAGGTTGCCAACCGGACGTTAAGATTAATACACGCCCTTTTCCCAAGGGCGCCTCGATCAATGCCGGGTCTCCGCTGTCGAATCGCGCCATCACCCGCCCGCTTGGAATCGCGCCCTCTTCCATCTTTCGATATTTCCAAAAATGAATCTTGGTAAAATCGCTGAACCGCGGGTCGGAAAATGGGGCCAGGATGGGATGCCGAAAATCGATCTCCGAAAGTAGCGCATAGTTACTCGGCCGAACCTCTTCCGTGTTGAACCGTGCGATACCCAACACGCGGGCTAGAGAGGCCGCGACCGCTTCGTTTCGCAACAGAAACAAAACGGTTGTGCCTGAAGTGACTCGCTCATGCATTGAATTAGCCAACCCGTCAGGAAGCGAATCAGCGACCACTGCGAAGGGAGCAGCGTTCAGTTCCGCAGCCGTCGACAATTTTTCCGGCGCTTGCGCCACCACGGTTACTGCTCGGCCTCGCGTCTGCTGAAATGCTCTTTCGAGGAAATAGAGCGGCTGCTTGGCATCCGTTTGTGGGTCGTTCCCAAGGTAAATGACCTTAACCTGCTGAGTTTCCGGGGGCACAACAAAGAGTGTATTGTCAAAATCATTCTCGTCGCCAGTCAGTAATATCCGGTCCGACCCGGGCGCAGACAATGGCAAGGTAACCACCCGGCTCTGGCCGGGCGGCACATAAACCAACGCCGGCTGGCCAACAAAACTCACCCCTTCAGCTCCCGCCCAGCCAACCCGAAATTGCTCGCGTTGCGAATCGGAACTATTGCTCACCCGAACGCGGACGGCAGTTGCGGGCTCCGCCGATCCTGTTTCAGCTTCCGGCACCAATTGCAACGTGGCGTTGCCCCGGTGTTTTGGCTGCACCTGTTCCACCGATAACTGGAGTCCCTTCGGCCATTCGTAGCCCTGTAGCGGCTCCGCGTGGCTGCCTTGTGCCAAGTCCGAGATTAAGACGATCTGTTCTCGGAACAGCGTTTTGGCGCCGCCCGTGTCCGCCACTATTTCAGCCGCCTGCATTAAACCTGAGCCCAAATGGGTGTCCGACCAGCCTGGGGAAGTTCCTTCGAGCTTCGCCCTGGCTAATCCCATCCGCTCGCCTGGCGCTGTTGAATTCCATTGGTCGAACGTCAGCAACGGATTCAGTTGGTGATCGAAGGTGAAAACCGCGACCTGGTCCGCGGGGGAAGTGGCTTTCAAGTACGCCGACGCTTTTGCCTTGGCATCCGACCAAAGATCCGCCCTGCGCATGCTGGCGCTGGTGTCGAGCAGGAGCAGTAGGCGACGGCTCTCAGCTGGTTGAGCGGGCGGCAGCGCCCGCTTCAAGTAAGGTCGCGCAAAACCGAATGCCAGCAAACAAATCACCGCACAACGCAGCAGCAGAAGCAAAATGTGCTCTAGTTTGCTACGCCTGGTTAGACGCGGCGGGGACGGGAGCAGGAACATCAGTGAGCTGAATGTTTTTCGTTCCTTTGTCGTGCGCCGAATCAAATGAAACAGTATCGGCAGACCAACCGCGGCGGCCCCAACCAGGAACAATGGCGCCAAGAAGTTCATCGGTACTTCGTTTGTTGTCGCCTGGTTCCGCCCAAGGTCCGGCCGCGCTGCATCCGTTGACGCAGAAAATCAAAAAGCGTCAGTTCCAGCGGCCGGTCTGAGGTCAGCCTGTGATAGCCAATACCCAGCCGCTGGCACGTGCTCCGCAGATTGGCGCAATGCGATTCCAACTTGCGCTGATATTCCTTGCGCGCTGTGTTCGGATCGATAAACAGCACCCGCCCCGATTCGACGTCTTCAAACATTGCCGGCGCGTTGAAATCAAAAGCCAACTCCGCCGGGTCGAGTACCTGGAAAACAACCAGTTCGTGCCCACCGGCGCGCAACACTGCTAATTCGCTCGCAAATCGATCCAAAGGAGCCAGAAAATCCGAGAGCAGCACGATCAAGCTGCGTTTCCTCAAGATCTCGGTTACGCGCTGCAGTGGTGTAGCCAAATCCGTCGCGCGTCCGCTTGTCGGCTTATCCAGCGCAAGCATTAACTGGCGTAGATGTCCTGACCGATGGCGCGCGGGCAAGTAGTCCCGAATCTGCTGGTCGAAAGTAATTAGTCCTACTGCGTCGCCCTGAAGGTACAGAAAATAACCTAGCGTGGCTGCCAACGTGGCCGCGTAGTCCGCTTTGCTGTACCCTGCGGATCCATACGACATGGACAAACTGCGGTCCGCCAGGACATAACAGCGCAGATTGGTCTCGTCCTCGAATTTCTTGATGAAATACCGATCGCTGCGGGCAAATACGCGCCAGTCCAAATAGCGCGGATCGTCATCGGGCGTGTACTGCCGGTATTCGGTAAACTCCGATGAAAAACCATGGTACGGACTGCGGTGAATGCCGTTCCAAAATCCCTCGACCACCACGCGAGCCCGCAACTCAAGGTTGCGGATGCTCATCAGGGCCTGGGGGTGAATAAGCGAACCCGTGCTTTTGTTGGAAAGCGTGCCGGTAGTCATAATCTGCACCGGGCAGCAACAGACTCAGTGTTACCTCGTCCTCGTAATCCTCCTCGTGCTCGGCTTTCCGGATCGAGGACGAGAACGAAGGACGAGGAGGATTTCATACGCTTTAGACAGCGCTCCTGAAGGTCATATTGGCTCGGGAATAGTCGCCAACAAACGCTTCGTCACTTCCTCGACCGTGACACCCTCGGCTTCCGCGCGGTAATTCAGTAAAACGCGGTGGCGCAGAGTTGGGTAGGCCAAGGCTTGGATGTCCTGCACGGTCACATGTGCGCGCCCCTTCAACAGCGCCCGTGCTTTGGCCCCCAGCACCAGGAATTGACCCGCCCGCGTTCCCGCACCCCAGCTCGCCCACTCGTTAATAAACTCCGCCGCGCCGGCCTGGCGTGGGCGGGTAGCGGCCGCCAGCTTCACTGCGTAACGAACCAGTTCCTCCGCCACCGGGACCTTGCGCACGAGACTATGAAAGCGCAGCACATCTTCGCCGGTGAACAATGCATCAATGTTGGGTGAAGTTTCGGTCGTTGTCCGCGCCACGACCGCTACTTCATCGTCCTCGGGCAGATAGTCCACTACGACGTTAAACATGAAGCGATCCAGTTGCGCTTCCGGCAGCGGATAAGTGCCCTCCATTTCAATCGGGTTCTGCGTCGCGAGCACAAAGAACGGCTCTTCGAGCACATGCCGGACCCCGGCTGCAGTTACCTGGTGCTCTTGCATGGCTTCAAGCAGCGCGGCCTGAGTCTTGGGCGGAGTGCGGTTGATTTCGTCCGCCAGAATGATGTTGGCGAAAACCGGACCCCTCACGAAAACCATTTTCCGTCCTTCAGGTGTGTCTTGCAAAATCTCTGTCCCGGTAATGTCCGCCGGCATCAGGTCAGGCGTAAACTGAATCCGCTGGAATTTGAGGTGGAAGATGCGCGCGATGGATTTAACCAGGAGCGTCTTGGCCAGTCCTGGCGCACCGGTAATCAGGCAGTGACCGCCGGCAAACAGCGCAATCAGGATTTGTTCGATCACTTCCTTTTGGCCGACGATGACCTTTCCCAATTCGGCTTCGATGCGGGTCCGGCCTCCAGCCAGGCGTTCGACCAGCTCCCGTTCCGCGCTCTGCATCGGCGTGAGCGCTTGTTCCGACGTTGATTCAATCAGTGTTGTCATTTTCGAAACTGTACGGCGGACAGGCTTGAGCCCGCAGCCCCCGCCAATTCTGGGTTTATCTATGTCTACATGGGTTCACCTTAATGTGTCATTAAGTAAAACAGAATATCAATCCCCAGGGGATAGCCGCGTTTCTCGGAAAACTCATGGAAAAAACCGTCATCCTCCCCTTCACGCTCCCAACTGTCGCCGTTATCGCAGTTATGCGTGGCGATAACCATGATGCGCTGCTTGTCGTCATAAATGGCCCGCACGTGCATGTCGTGTGCGGCGCGCCCCTGGCGATCATAATTGTCATAGTCATCATGGTAGTATTCCCAGGTGACACCGTAATCCTGGCTGTACGGGTTCAGGCTTCTCGACCCTTGCGCGCTGTTCGGCGTCTGCAATTTGTTCAGTGGGCCTTTCAGGTCGAAAACGCAATGAAACAACGGATTATCCATCGTGAGATCCTTGAATTGACCCTCTGGCAAAACCTTTTTGATGTTCCGCTCGAAATTGTCCCATTGTTTCTGGCCCCAAAAATCATCCGCCATCAGCACGCCCCCGTTAAGCAGATATTTGCGCAGAATTGGTATCTCTTCATCCTTCAGTTCCAGACCACCCGGTTCGACCATATAGATCCATGGGTAATCAAATAAGGCAGGATCCGTTAGGCGCAACACGCGGCCGTCTGGATCGGTGCGAATCGAAGTCACCTGTTGGACGCGGAATGAGAGGTTCAAATCGCTGTCCGGGTAATCAGTAATCCATCCATGACCACTGGAGGTAATCGAGATTCCGGAACTGTCCGGTGCGCGGCGATAAATGATCCGGACGAAAGTCCACACGTCTTTCTCGAACCCCGGCTCGTTGGTCCAATTTGGCGTACCGCTGCTGTGGGTGACGGTTTCCCGCGCCGTGCGAACGGTATCAACATTGACCGGCACGCCCGGTTCACCTGGACCGCCTTCGGTGTAAATGATCCCAGCGTCACCGCCGCCCGGGTGCCGACCCCAGCGCCGCCATTGGCCAAAACTTACCCCGATAGCCAGGGCGAAGAACGCCGCCAGTATCGCGCTCGTTTTCGGCCATCGCGGACCAGGCAATGAGCTTCGACGCGGCCTCATCGGCTCACCTCCTCGAAAGGCTTAGATGTGTTCCTGCTTGTTTGATCCCCGGCGCTATTGATCTCGAGCAACAGTTTCAGCGCAGCGCGGTAGCGAGGGGCCTCTTCAAGCGCATCGAGCACCTGCCGCCGCGCGCCGGGATCTTTCAGCCGGTACAGCACTTTAGCCAAACGGTAATGCGTCTCGGCTGGATCGGCCGGATCCAGCTCAAGGAGTGCTCGGTACGCCTGCGCGGCTGGGCGGTCCTGCCCAAGCTGCTCACTGGCTTGCGCCAGGTAAAGGTATCCCTGCGTCACCAGAGGATTCACTGCCAGAAAACGGTGCGCATTGAGCGCCACGGCCTGCCAGTCTTGTGCGGTTGCGTCCAATTCCATCAGGCGCCGATAAGCATCCGCGGCTTCATCATCCTTTTGCGCCCAGCTTGTGAGGACTTTCAATTCCGAGTTGGTTTCCTTTAAAGCACGATGCGCGGCTGCCAGCATCGCGTAGGCGCAGTCCTCGCCCGTTTGATCCGGATAGAGCTCGATCAATTTCACCAGCGGCGGTTTCGCTTCCTCAAATCTTTTATCCGCCAGAGCTTGCCGACCCTGTTCCGTTAAAGAGTAAAAGTTGGTCGGATGCGCTGTCGCCCAGCGGTTGAAAGTTTCAGGATCATCTTGCATCACCATGCGACGCCGTCTTGGCCCGGCAACGCTGTTGGTATTTGCGCCGGCCGTGCTCGCGAGCTCTTCGTTTTTATCGGGCCTTTCGAAATCCAAACCCGGCGCCAGTTTGTCTGCCCGCTCGCGCGCAAAGGCGGCGAAATCGCCCTCGAATTCCGCCATCGAAACGGTGTTTTTTTCAATCGCCTGATTAATCTCCATCCCATCGCCCAAGTCGTGCAACACGGCTTTTAACTTCTCCATCCCAAATCGCTGCACCAGAAACTCCACCACCAGCGAGGATTCGTAGTAAGCGAATTGCAGATGCAGCGAAGAGCGCGGGGACAGAAACGCCCCGCTGAGCTTCGAAACCGGCGTGAAATCCTCGCCCAGAACCATCTCCCGGTACCGTGGATTCATTTGCTCGCCCCACGTCGGATTCTCCTGCCTCTCCTCGTAAACGGAGATCCCTTCACTCAGCCAGCGCGGCATCTTATTGCGAGTCAATTGCAACGTAACCACGTGGCAGAATTCGTGGTAGAGCACCGCCTGCCAGTTCACCGGGTGCGCCGCATGCGCTGCCGGGCTGTTGGCAGTGATTAACCCGCCGAAGCAGACGCCAAGATAACCTGGGTTGCCAGGCATCCCAAAAGTCCTGACCGCAAAATCTTTTTGTTCCGGAAAGACCTCAACAATCGTTGGCCGTTTGGGCTCAAATCCGTATTTAGCGCAAAGATTGCTTCGAGCCTGGCCCAGCAGTTCGAGCACCGCGCTGCCATAAAGTGACGCTTCGTGGGGGCTCATTCGTACCAAAAAATCGCCGTTGGTAACCACCACAAATTTCCGCATCGCGTCGTGCAGAGTCGCCAGGTTGTAGGCTTCCGCATCATACGCGTCGGCCTTTTGCACCTGGTCTACTAATCGCCATCCCTCCGCCTCATCCCCCAACCGCAAAAGGTCCTGTGCCAATTGGGCCTTGGCCGGAAGATAATCCTCCCGAAACTCGAGCGCCTGACGCTGATGTGTCGCACCTTCGGTAAACCGGTAATTCTGCGATAGCTTGAGCCCAATCAGGTAATCCACTTCCGGGTTTGTGGCCCAGTACTTTAAAGCTTTGTTTCGAGCGCTCTTTTCCTCGTTCGGATGGTTTTGTAGATGCGCGAGCACTGACCGATATGCCCACGCTTGCGGTTTCCAGGGATTCACCTCGGAAACCCGGTCCAGCAGCTCGCCGGCGCCTTCGAAGTCCTCCGCGTCGATGGCATGGTCCACCATCAGTAACAAACTTCCCACGTGGTTGCTGTTTCGAGTCAGCGCCGACTCCAGCTCGGTCATCATCAAAGCCGCATCAGTGGAGGCGTAGGCCCGCGCCAGCCCGCAATGCAGATCCGGATCGTCCGGCAGTTCCTTAATGCCCGCCTCGAACCGCTTTGCCGCCAGCGCAAAATCGTGCTTTTCCAACGCCAACTCACCGCTGGCCAGATATACCTCCCGCTCCTTGGGGTCGGCTTTCCGCGCACTGTCAAATACGGTATCCAGCACGCGCTTTGGGTCCGCTCCTCTCAGCACCGCCGCTCGGCCAAACACCACCAGGCTGGCTGCGTCCCTGAAATCCGACGGATGCTGCGACACCATGCGAATGATTTTATCCACCATCGCATCCGCAGCCTCGGTTTCCCCATTGGCTTGCAAGGCCTCCCTCGCCACCCAGCATAGCCTCACGCTCCAGCGCTCTTGTTCGAGAGCATTCGTCAACGCCGTCCTCGCTTCCGGGTAGCGGCCCAACGCCAATAGCGCCTGGCCTTGCAGCAGCAGCAATACCTCCCGATCTTCCCCGTGGGCCAAGCCGTTTGTCGCCGAGGCAAGACACCCGGCATAGTTGCCCAACTGGAATTGTTCTCGTGCTTCCTTTAAATCCGCCCCCAATGATGGCAACACAGCGGCGAGGAACAACCCGAGGCCGCCCCACAATTTGAAACCGCCAAGGCGGCACTTCATTTTGCCAGCGCTAATCAATAGAATTGGGCCAACTTAGTCTATCCCGCCTCAGCGCTCAAATCGGAACTGCAATGAACAGCAAAAAGATTCTCTTTGCCCATAAAGCAAATAAAACTGCATAAAACCGCCCGCGGGCGAATGGAAATCCTGGCTTGCCTGGCGTTCAGGGTGACGGCTGAATAGCTGGAATGACAGGCCATTTGCGCGCAATCCGACGCGCACCGATAAAGCAGCCGCGCCTTAGTAACGCGCTTTGGGCTCTCCTTGCCATGGGCGCCCTCGTCGCCAGTTGCAAACATCTCACGAGTCAATCCCACTCAGAAGCGGCTGCACTGAGAGCTGCGCTACAGCCCATCCAGGCCAAATACGCTCCGGTCGATCATCTGGGTCTATTTGCTGTCGACGTGGACCGGCGCGCCGATGGCCTCGTCCTGACCGGAATGGTCGACCGCGCCGAAGCTCGGCTCGACGTTCTGGCAGCAGCCCATCGACTTGGCATCCAAGCCGCCGATCGCATCAAAGTCCTCCCCGCGAAAGATCTTGGCGCTCACACCTGGGGCATCGCCTCTCTGAGTGTCTCGAGTGGACGCGAGCAACCGGAGCACAAAGCCGAAATGGGCACCCAGGTCCTCATGGGCGGCGTCGTGCGCGTCCTGCAACCTAACACCAACTCGGTTTGGTATATGGTCGAGACTTCGGACGGTTATCCATCCTGGCTTGAGAAAGGTTCTTTCTTCCGCTGCACTTTCGATGAGGTTCAAGCTTGGACCAATTCCCCGCTGCTCATTGTCACCGCTTTTGAATCTCTAATCAGGTCGGAACCACGGAGCGACGCGTTGCCGGTTTCTGATGCGGTGACCGCCGACCTGCTAAAGCGGATCGGTGAGTCAGAAAGCTGGTACAAAGTCGAATTGCCCGACCACCGCACCGGTTACCTGCCGCGTGATGCCGCGGAAGATTACCTCCCTTGGCTGGCAAAACGCGTGCCGACACCGCAAAACATCGAGCATACCGCCCGCACTTTTCTCGGCCGTCCCTATCTTTGGGGTGGCAACTCGCCCAAAGGGTTTGATTGCTCCGGTTTTACTAAGACCGTCTTCTTCCTGAACGGCATCGAGCTCGGTCGCAATGCCAGCCACCAGGCACGGCAAGGCGTTCCGGTACCGCTCGATTCTGATTTCACTCAGCTCCAACGCGGCGATCTCCTCTTCTTCGGCCGCCCAGCCCGGGATGGACGGCCGGAACGCATCCACCACGTGGCAATTTATTTGGGCGATAAGCTGTTCATCCATTCCTCCGAACGAGTTCAAGTCAATAGCCTCGACCCGAACTCGCCCACCCGCGACGAACTGCGTATTCGAACACTGCTCTTCGCGCGACGTATCCTGCAACCGGCAACGACCAACCGTTAAATTCCAACCGTGGCCTCGGCCTGTCGCCCTGGCTTTGATTCTACCCTCTCCTCGGCGCCCTCCGGCCGCGCCTGATAATCAGGAAACCAGAAAAACTCATCGATCTCACGCCGCAGCGCTTCATCCTCGAGACTTCGCCCGAGCCCTTTGTCGCGGGCGGTCTGGGCCACCTTGAAGGCAATCAACCGGCTGGCTTCGCGCAAATCCTGAACGCTTGGGTAAAGGCTGCCCGTGCCCGCGGAATGTGAGGCGGTGAACTCCGCCAACGCTTGTGCCGCCGCCAGAAACATGGCATCCGTCACGCGGCTGGCCTCACTAATCAACACGCCCAGCCCGACCCCGGGAAACACAAAGACATTATTGCACTGTCCAATAACGTGCCTTTGCCCATTGAATTGGACGGGCTCGAAGGGCGAACCGGTGGCAACCAGCGCGCGGCCATCCGAATACCGCAACGCCTCCGACGGTGTGCATTCCGCTTTGCTGGTCGGATTGCTCAACGGAAAAATAATCGGCCTCGCGCAGCCGTCCGCCATGGCACGAATCACCGCCGGCGTGAAATCTCCCGGCTGGCCGGTCGTCCCAATCAACACGGTCGGCCGCACGCTCCGCGCAATCGCCTCGAGGCTGGTCGGCAGCGGGTCGGGCAACCCGACTACTGCAAAATCCGCATGCCGCAACGCCACGTCGCGCTTGTGCTGCTCTAAATCTGCCCGGCGCTCACAAACCAGGCCGACCGAATCCACGAAGATCTGTCGCTGCCGGGCTTCGTCCTCAGTTAAACCTTCGGCCAAGAGCGCCGTCCGCAACAATCGCCCAATGCCGACGCCCGCCGCCCCTGAACCGGCCAGCAGAAAGCGTTGTTCGCGCAGCGCACCTCCAGTGAGGCGCAACGCGGTTAAAATACCTGCCAGAGTTACCGCCGACGTTCCCTGAATATCATCATTGAAACTCGGCAGTCGCCGCGCATACCGCCCGAGCAGATTAAACGCGTTCGCCTTCTTAAAATCCTCCCACTGCAACAGCGCGCGTGGAAACACGGTCTTTACGGCCTGAACAAACTCCTCTAAAAACGAGTCGTATTCCAACCCGCGCAAGCGGCGGCCGCGATACCCGATGTAAAACGGGTCCTCCAGTAGCGCGCTGTTGTCCGTGCCCACGTCCAGGCTGATC
>CAZUVM010000229.1:0-11281 GCA_964623885.1 uncultured Verrucomicrobiota bacterium | reverse complement strand
TCAAGAGCGCAGTTGGTGGGTCCAAGTCATTGAAAAACTGAAAAGTATGCTGCCACCGCTCAACTGCATTGCAGTTGAGTTTTCCGCAGCTTGAAAACGTGGGACTAATGAAAAAACGGCTTCCAACTGAATCGTTCCGGTTAGGGGAGAGGGTCGGGGTGAGGGGAATTTTCTACTACAGAAAAGTGAAATGTGCCCACAAGAATTCCTGCGCCATTTTTATTTAGCAAGGATCATTGAAGCTAGCTATTCGCCACCGCAACAAAATTACGGAGCAACGTGAGGCCGATCTGCTGGCTTTTTTCCGGATGGAACTGTGTCGCGAAGACGTTGTCGCGCCAGATCGCCGAAGCAAAGGTCTCACCGTATTCAGTGCGCGTGGCAACGATTGAAGCATCGGCGGGTTTGGGAAAAAAGCTGTGAACGAAATAAACATAACAACCGCTGGTCAATCCACGGAACAGAGGGCACTCAGGCTTGGTGAATTCAATTTGGTTCCAGCCGATCTGGGGCACCTTCAGACCATTCTCATTTGAAAAGCGAACGACCTTGCCTTTGAAAATGCCGAGCCCAGCGGCGCAACTGTTGAACTCATCGCTTTTCTCAAACAGCGCCTGGTAACCGACGCAGATGCCCAGGAACGGCCGGCCCGATTGGATGAACCGCCGTGATGCTTCGAGCAAGCCCTGCCGATCCATGGCGTTGAGACAATCGTCGAACGCGCCGACACCCGGCAAAACCACCGCGCGGGCATCCGCCATTTCTGCCGGTATCTTGGCGATTCGCACGTCAGCGCCGACCTTGAGCAGAGCTTTGTGCACGCTGCGCAGGTTGCCAGAACCGTAATCGAGCAAAGCAATCACGCGGCCAGAGTAACGTCTGTTAATGTCACTGGCAAACCTGGCGGCAATTGTCTGTCAGTATCTCGGGCCATACGTGCGCAGATTCCATTCCTCGAGCAGATCCCTGGGAATCTCTTCGAGGAAGCGAGATGGGTGCTGGAGATAGTCGCCGCCACTCGCATACCCGGCGCGGACCAGGGGATAACTTAAATAGAGCTCGTTGCGGGCGCGGGTGACGGCCACATAAAGCAACCGTCGCTCCTCCTCTTCACCTTCTGGGGTCTCGAGTGAGCGTTCCGATGGGAACAGTCCTTCGCAAAGCATTATTACGAACACCACATCGAATTCCAGGCCCTTGGCCTGATGAATCGTGGAGAGGCGCAGTTGCTCGTCATCTTTTTCAGTGGGGCGGTCTTCCTCGGCTTCGACACTGGTGAGCAACGCGAGTTGCGTTAGAAAATCTTCAATAGTTTCGAACTGCTGGGCGAAGACAGCGAGTTGTTCGAGGTCCTCGAGCCGCGAGCGATAATTGGCGTAATTGTCTTCGAGGTGATCCTCGTAACCGGCTTCGATAACCAGCCGGATCATTTTGGAGGCATTGCCCCGAACATCGTCGGCTTGCAACTGAAACATGGTGGCGACGAATTGGGCCCAGGCAACGGCGGCCTTCTTGGGAACGCTTGAAGCACAGGATTGCAGACGAGTAGCGATTGAAGGGGTCGGGACCAGAGACGGTTTGGGGTTTGCCGGATCACCCTTTTTCCTGCCACGCTCTTTGGCTGATGGTTGTTCGGCGTCGGATTCTTGCGCTTCGATCCCCTGCCCTTCAGTTTCCGCGAACGCTTTCCAGAGCTTGTCCGCTCCTTTGCCGCCAATTCCCGGCATCAACTGCACCACGCGCTTGAATGACAATTCATCGCGCGGATTCAAAACCAGTTTCAGATAGGCGCTCACGTCCTTGATATGAGCCTGTTCGAAAAACCTGATGCCGCTGGTAATGCTGAAAGGGATGTTGCGCCGAGTAAGTTCGAGCTGCAGTTCGAGGGCGTGGAAATGCGAGCGATAGAGTACTGCCATTTTATTCATGTCCATGCCTTCGTCGCGCAGTTCAAGCACCCGCTGGGCGACAAAAACAGCCTGTTCGCCCGCGTCGTTGCACGTGACCAGCACCGGCTTGGGACCCGGCTTTCGGGCCGGGGCCAATTGCTTGGTGAACTGGTTCACATTGGCCGTGATGGCGGCGTTGGCGACCTGCAGGATTTCGGGCGTGCTGCGATAATTAGTTTCGATCTTGTAAATTTTCGCAGTCGGATAACGCTCAGGAAACTTGAGGATGTTCTGGTAATTGGCGCCGCGCCAGGCGTAGATGCTTTGGGCATCGTCGCCTACCACCATGACATTTTGATGCCGCGCGGCCAGCAGGTCGATGACGTCGCTCTGCAGTTTGTTGGTGTCCTGGTATTCGTCGACCAGGATAAATTGGAATCGGCGCTGGTAATGTTCGCAGACTTCCGGTTGCTCGCGTAACAGCTTAAGCCAGAGCACTAGCAAATCGTCGAAGTCCACAGCATTGGTGGCAAGTTTGCGGGCAATATAGCGTTCGAGCACCTGCGCCACAGGTTCAGCAAGCTGAAGGAAATAGCCGTACTGCTGGTCCAGAATTTCGAGGATGGAACGGCGCGTGTTGACGGCCAGCGAAAAAATCTCGCCGAGCACTTCCGCCTTGGGAAAGCGTGTGGCTTTGGTGTCGACCTCGGATTCGGCGATGCACGTCGTTATGAGATGCTTCGTATCGTCACGATCCATAATCGTGAAATCGCGCTGGTAACCCAGCAAGGGAGCGTGCTGGCGCAGGATGCGATTACCGATCCCGTGAAATGTGCCGCCCCAAAGCGCGGCGAGTTCCTGGCCGAGCAGGTCGGCTACGCGGCGCATCATTTCCTTAGCGGCTTTGTTCGTGAAAGTAAGCAGGAGCATGCGCTCGGGCGGGATGCCTTGCTCGAGCAAAAAGGCCACGCGATACGTCAGCGTCCGGGTCTTGCCTGAGCCGGCGCCGGCAATTACCAGAGAGGGCCCTGGCGGCGCCGTTACCGCGGCGAATTGCTGTTCATTCAGCTCGCGCGCGTAGTCGATCTGCAAATGGATCGGCGCTCGAAATGGTTGGAGAACGTACTCTTTCATTTCACCAGCAGCCCCACATCGATGCCCTGCCCTCCCGTGGTTTGGTGACAGTGCGCGGCGATTGAATTCACGCCCGGGTGCAGGCTGGCCAAAGCTTCCTTCGCGATGTCGAAGTCGTCGTAGTCGGTAATGAAACCGGGAACCTTGAGCGCCAGGATGCCGTTCAAATATATCTCGGTATCTTCGTCGTGAAAAACCTGCAGCTTAAGCCGAGACACGTCCTCTGCTTTCAAACTGAACTCGCGCCGCAACCAAATATCCGAAGAGGTCCAGGAGGTGTTGAGGAAGATGCCCGGCGTATCGGGCGAACCAAAACCTCCGACGCCTTCTTTCCAACCAGTGGAAGCGAAATCCGGTTTAAACCAATTCTCCGACGGCGTTTCTATGGTGTATCTCCAAGACGACCGGCCGAACATCGCGTCGGCCAGGATAATCTTCACCGGAGCCTCCGCTGCGCCGCCGCGGTTGGCGGCCGCCAGCACATTTGTTGGAATTTTCGCAACCGCCCGATCGTATGTCAGCAGCCCGTTGCACTCCGTTTCCACATCGGTCGTTTGCGTGTAGACCGCTGCGCTCAAGCCCCGCACGTGATGCGATCGCCAGAGTTGCTCCATGGCTCGCGCGTAACGCGATGCCAGCTCTTTCTGATCGGCGAGCATCACATAACCCCAATGCCGTGATGACCAGGCGTGGCCGTCCACCACCAGGCCCAGTCCGCCGAACTCCCCCAGTACCGCCGCGCGATGCGGCTCGAGCTTCGGCGATTCCGGGCCGGGGTAGCTGTGCATGTCGATTAAATCGCCGACCCGCATGTCCGTCCAGCCGCTCGCGTTATCAACCAGCCGGGTCGGATCCAACCGCTTGAGCCAGCGGGCCAGCGACTCGGTGTCGTATTGGCCCCAGCCCTCGTTGAAAAGTATCCACGCCACTACCGACGGATGGTTGTGCAAGCCCTCCACCATCCGAAGCAATTCGCTCTCGAACTCGTGGCGCCCTTCGGCTGTCGCATTGTTCGCGCTGGGCATGTCTTGCCAGACGAGCAGCCCGAGCTTGTCGCACCAATAATACCAGCGAGCCGGCTCGACCTTTACATGCTTGCGGATCAAATTGAATCCAGCTTGCTTCAGAAACTCGATATCCGATCGCAACGCCTCGTCCGAAGGCGCCGTGTAAATCCCATCCGGCCAAAAGCCCTGGTCCAGGATTCCGACCTGAAACAGAAAACGGTCATTGAGGGCAATCCTCATCACATCCTGATCATCCTTGAGCAAGCCGATCTTTCGGATGCCGAAATAGCTCGAAACAGAATCCCGCTCCTGTCCGCCGTCCGTCAGGCGTACTTTCAGATCGTAAAGGAAAGGATCATCCGGCGACCACAAATGAGGATGAACCAGCGGCAGAACCAGTTCCGTGTTCGGCAGGCCGGTTACCCGCGCCACTTCCTGGCCTGCGCTGGTGGCGGTTGCTTCGACGCGCAGCCCGTCGTCAAGGCTGTTGACCGCCACCTGCAACCGCACCGAGCTCCCGTCCACGTCGGGCGTGATTTTCAATCGGTCGATGCAAATCACCGGCACAGGCTCGAGCCAAACCGTTTGCCAGATTCCCGATGCAGACGAGTAAAAGATTCCTTCCGGACGACGCGATTGCTTGCCGCGGGGCTTATCGGCTTCGATAGGATCATTGACACGAACCACGATCTCCTCGGCGCCGTTCCAGCGGAGCGCACCGGTGATATCGCAGGTGAACCCGTCGTAGCCGCCCTGGTGAACGGCCATATCACGGCCGTTTATCCGGACTTCGGTCCGCCAATCTACGGCTCCAAAATGCAGGCGCACACGGCCTTTGCGCCACGCCTGAGACACGGTGAAAGTCCGGCTGTACCAGAGGCTGCTGTGTTCATCGAGATTCGTCATGACCCCGGACAGCGCCGACTCCAACGGAAACGGAACGAGGATTTTGCCCTGGACCGCTGGCGGTTTGTCTATGGTTTCGGGCGAGAGCGCGTAATCCCAGAGCCCATTTAGGTTCTGCCACTCGGCACGGACGAGTTGCGGGCGCGGATATTCAGGCAGCGCGTTGGTGGGATTGACGTCCGTTGCCCATCGCGTCATCAACGGCGCCCGAGCGGCTTGCCAGGCGAGGGCTGCTGGAGAAATGAACAACAAAGCAACAAAGGTACAAAGAAGCAGGCGGTGGAATCTGAAGCTGATCAAGACACGGACTTGCGCCCTCATGTAGCGCAGGCCTCCGAGCCTGCCGTATCGCAGGCTTCCAAGCCAGCGAACGCCAGAAGCAGACGCTGCGACCCAATCTTTCGCCGACTCGGAGGTCGGCGATACAGCAGGCTCGGAGGCCTGCGCTACTGAATTACACGGCGCAACTTCGTTACTTTGTTGTTCGATTCCCTTCATTTCCTCAAAAACTTCGCCACGGCTTCGGTCCTGGTACACACATGAAGTTTCTCGTAGATGCGCCGGATGTAATTACGCACTGTGTGAATGCTCACTTCAAGTTGGTCGGCGATTTGTTTGTACGCTAACCCGCACGCCAGGCCATTCAGCACCGAGCGCTCGCGCGGTGAAAGCTCGGCCGATTCGTCGCCACGAGGTATAGCGCTTTTGAACGATTGCACCACTTTTCGCGCGATCGGCGCCGACATCGGCGAGCCGCCGGCACAAACTTCTTCGATCGCTTCCACCAGGTTCTTGGGCGACACGCGCTTTAGCAAATAACCGCTCGCGCCGGCAGCAAGCGCGCGAAAAATTTGGTCAGTGTCCTCAAACACCGTCAGCATGACCACCTGCGCCTGCGGCATCAGTGTCATCAGCCGATGAACGCATTCGATTCCATCCATGCTGCCAAGGTTGATGTCCATCAGGATCACGTCGGGCTTATCTTTGGGCAAATGCTCGAGCGCCTCTTCACCGCTGGCGTAGGCACTCAGGCAGCGAATGTTCCCGGCCGCATCGAGGTAACCGGCGATGTGTTCGCGCAAATCAGCTTCATCGTCGACGATGGAAACCGTGATCGGTTTTTTCATAATTGAACCTTGCTGGAAATCCCGATTCGAAGTGTGATGGTGGCGCCTGAACCGGGGCGACTGGACACCTGGCAATCGCCTCCCAACGCCTCCAGCCGCTGCCGCATATTGCGCATGCCGTTTCCGGCGCGTTGGCCCTGTGCGTTCGCGCCTGGCGCCGTCAAAGCGGCTGGGTCAAAGCCTTTGCCATTGTCGGCAATAGTCAGCCTGAAATCGCGACCATCTTTGCTCATCGTCACTCGAACCACGGTCGCGCCGGAATGCTTCAGCACATTGTTCAAAGCTTCTTCAAACGCCAGGAACAAGTTGTGACGAGTTTCAGAGGACAATGGAATGTGCGGCAATTCCTGCGGCAGGCTCAGCTCGCACTCAATGTTCGTGTTCTGAAAATACTCCACGCCGTAATGGCTTAAGTAAGCGGTGAGGTTTTCGAGCGTGTCATTATGCGGATTCACCACCCAGACGATTTCGTCCATTGTCTTGAGCAACTCGCGCGAGGTCTGCGCAATCGTCTCAATCTTTTGTCCGAGCGCCCCGTCGGACGCTTTGGTGTCGACCTGCACACGCTCGCTTAGAAATGAAATCTTGGTCAGCTTGGACCCCATTTCATCGTGCATGTCTCGGGCGATCCGCAGGCGCTCGCGTTCGAGCAACTGCTGCTGCTCCAAAAGCGCTAGCGCTGATCGCAAGCGACGGTGCGAGACAATGCGAACGGTCCCCGCCACCAGCCCAATTGCGGTCAGTCCGTACAGGCACAGCGCCCAGCTCTGGTAATACAGCGGCGTTGGGACGATGAAGGCAAAGCTCTGCGCCGATTCCTGCCATTGGCCATCAGTCCGCCGGGCCGCCAAGTGAAAGCGATACGGACCGTAGGCCAACCGCCCATAGCGCGCGACTCGCGCCACGCCGCCATCCACCCAATCCGGGTCCAATCCTTCGAGCTTATGCCGGAAATGCATCTCCTCGGGGTTGTCAAAATTCAAGGCGGTGAAATGAAGCTCAAGCGATCGCGCTTCCGTAGGTGCTTTTCTCGCGGGCTGTCCTGTTCCTGATGGCGACCACAACGGGCCATCGAGCAGAGAAACCGCCGACTCGCCATTGAATGCCGCGCTTTCGAGACACAGACGCAGGTCCTGCGATTCCTTTTTGGGTTCGAGCGTGTCGGCACAGAGCAAACCTTCCGACGTTGCAAACCAGAGCAGTCCCTCTGGTGAACCCGCAGCGCGTGCGCCGCCCGCAAGCCAAGTGGGTTCCGGTGAGGTCCTGGCGCTAGCCATCAGCTCGCAAACCAAAAATCCGCCGCTCGTTTCAAGTTGCGCCAGGTCGGCGTGCTTGACGCGATAAACCCCCACGCTGGTCGACAGCCAAAGGTTCTTCGCGCTATCGGGAATGATGCCAGCCACGACATCGCTCGGCAAGCCGCTGGCAACGTTCCAATTCTGCGCAACGCCATTCCTAAAACATCTTAGACCGCCGCCGTTACTGCCAATCCAGAGTGTGCCCGGTTCGCTTTCGTAAAGCGCCAGCACCGGATGCGGCTCCGCATCGGCGCCTTGAGGCAATGATTCGAATTTTCCGCGGGCATATCTCCCGATTTGGCCCTTTTCCGTGCCCAGCCAAAGGCCGCCCGCGGCAGCAGGTATGATGACCGTTGTTGTTGCCGGAGTTAAGCCCGGCACGGCTTCGATTCGCCAGCAATTGCTGGTGCTCAGGTGTTGGAGCGGACCCGTGCGAGTGCTGAACCATAAACCGCCGGCATCGGCGCACACGGCCAGGACCGTATCGTCGGCCAAGCCGTCTGCGGTCGTCAGACGAACGGCGCGGCCATTTCGCAGACCATAAAGACCGTTTCCCAACGTGCCCATCCATACGGTTCCATCGCCCGCAACACAAACCGATGAAACACAGCCCTCGAGCGAGGTGCCGACGCCCCCGGCGCGATCGAAGTGGCCCTCCTCACCGGCAACCAAACCGCCACGTTGCAAACCA
The DNA here is from genome assembly GCA_964623885.1 of uncultured Verrucomicrobiota bacterium. GTDB lineage: Bacteria > Verrucomicrobiota > Verrucomicrobiia > Limisphaerales > UBA8199 > CAZUVM01. The sequence continues at coordinate 3,229 of CAZUVM010000229.1, read as the reverse complement.
ACGTACATGCGCCCTTTTGTGTCGAGCGCCAGGGCGGTAGGCGGGCTGGCGGGCAAACCTTGATCGGCCCCCAGCAAATGGATGGATTGCCGGCGCAACTGTACTAACCCGCCACCGAAAGTTCCCAGCCACAAATTCCCCTTCTGGTCTTCACAGATCGCGCGGACATCCGACGGCCAGCGTTCCTCCGCCAGCGTTACCTCCTGGAAACGATTTTCATCGAACCAATAAAGCCCACGACCGCTGGTCCCAATCCAAAGCCGCCCATCCTCTCCTTCACACAAGCTCCAGATGCGCACGGATGTCGATTCCGAGCTGCGAAAATAATTAAACCGCTTTCCCTCCGTTAAGTTGATCAGGTAGGTATCGCCAAAGGCCCAGAGATTCCCTCGGCGATCTTCGTATGCGCCCAGGTATTCCGGGCTCCGGCCCTGGCTCTCGGTCTGGAAGGTGTACGACCCGATGTGCCCATCCACATAGCGGCACATGCCGCTACGCGTGGTGATCCAGACCGTGCCCGAGCGAGCCACGTTCACACCGGAAACGAACTCGGCGGGTAATCCATCACTTGTCGTGAATGATTTTAAGTGACCACCGCTCCACAAGCTCAGGCCGGACCGGGTACCAATCCAGACCTGGCCGCGGCTATCGGCAGCCAGACTGGTCACATTGGCATCGCATAAACCCTGGCGCTGATCCCAATGCCGGATTTGGCCGCGCTCGAGTGCAAACAACCCTTGCTGTTGGGTGCCGATCCATAGATAGCCGTTGCTGTCCTCGCACAACGCCGTGATCCGTGCCGGCTCGTTCGCAGGGGTAAGCTTCAACGCGGTAAACTTCACGCCGTCGAACCGAACCAATCCGGCGCTGGTGCCTACCCAGAGAAAACCATCGCGGCTCTGAGTGATGGCGGTGACGGAATCGGATGGCAGGCCGTTATCGCCTACGCGCCAATTGCGCATGACCTCGTTTCCGGCGGTCAGTTCGGCGCCCGCGCCGCTGAGTGGCAAGACCAACAACGCCAGTCCCGCAGCATACCAGGCCAGGCCAACTGGAATCTTTCGTGTCAAACTCAAGTCAAACCTATCTTAAATAGAAGGCGCGCAGGGTAAAGAACGGAGGCGCGGGCAGATCCTTGCCGCGGCATCGATTGTGGCTGCTGCGGGCCGGGACGTCCCGCGGTCCGTCCAGCGCACCCCGCGAACCCGAAGGACCGAAGGCCGACAAAACGCCGTGCAGACTGACCGCCGCTCAAAATCACTGCAAAGTGGTGCAAAGTAGTGCAAACTGGTGCAAAAAGTGTAACGAGGGCTGATGCGTGAAACGTGATGCGTGAAGGCCAAGGGTGGCACCGGGGCGTAGGGTTGCAATTCTGGCTTTAGTTGCTTTGAAATTGCCAGGCGGATGCTTCATGGCGCAATTCGTCATAGAAATAGATTATCTTGGCAAGTCGGAGTTGGCTTCTTAGTGGGAAGACCTTTTTATTAAGAAAGGACGGGATTATATGAGGTTTATTCGCGCTCGCATCGAGACGCCTGCACGCGCATCAAGTTATTGGCGTTCAAAATTCAAACCTTTGCGTCCTTCGCGTGACGCGCTTCTGAATCCGTGTCCATCTGAGTTCATCCGTGGTTAAAACCCTCCGCGTCCATGCGCCGTTCATTCGCTGTTGACACTGCTGCAAGCGTGCCTACAACGAAAGCCAGGCATGCTCGCATTTGCAATATCCCTTAAGCACCGCCACTCGCTTCGCGGGGCCTACACACTCATTGAGTTGCTGGCGGTCATGTTCATAATCGCACTTGCTACCGTGGCGCACGAGGTGGTCCGTCCGAAATACGGCCAGGGCCTCGCGGTAGTCGCAGCTGCGCTGGCACTGCTGCTAGGCATGTTGTTGGTTTACCTCTTCTATCGCTGGACGTGGGATCGAGACAAACAGCGACTCGCCCAACTTCGCGAAACATATCGAACCATCTATCGGGTCAATGCACTGCCCACCGACGGTAATAGCATCGTTAAACCGGCAGGAGCGGAGATCCGCATCGGCGATTACGGATGGGACGCCCAGCCCAACCGGCGGGACGGCCTTATCCATCTGCAGGGACTGACGGTGCGATGGCAAGTCGTCTGGCACGCCGGATTTCGCGCGGACCAAATTGAAAAAGTGGCAACTAAAGCGGCGTCGCAATATGATTACTGGGTTCCATATTGGGCAAAAACGCCACCACCACCTCCGTGCCCATTTCCGGTCCAGGAGCGAGATACACCCACGATGGGCCGACCCCACCAATCCGGCAGATACTTTGAGAACTATCCGTCGGAGCATTACCATCCGCTCAAGAAGGACGGCGCATAGCAGGCAGGATTGCAATCGGTCCCCGAGCGCCCCTTTAAACGCTTGCTCACCCGGCAAAACTTGGGTTAGAGTCCTCGCATCGTGCAAGCGGCTCTAATTCCGCTTGCCGTCCCCCGGCTGGGTAGCTCAGTTGGTAGAGCAGAGGACTGAAAATCCTTGTGTCGGCGGTTCAATTCCGCCCCCAGCCACCATTTTTTGGAGAAGTAGTCAACCTGTTGTTGGCGCGTAATAGCTGGTAATGGACAATTCTCAGATACCCGGCTCCACAACTTGAATGTGCATTGACTACGACCGCTCATATTTCCGCAGCGTATCCCCGACGGAGCTTCCAGCCTCCAAGTGAAAAGGAGAGGGTCGAAAACCGACCATCGCCTCATTTCTTCAAAACCAAGACGCGAATTTGTCAAGCCGCATCGTCTGCAAATAGGTTGACGCCTTTGAGAACGCTACAGTATTCGATTCCTTGTTCGACGAGTTGTCAGCAACGTCTGAGAATCACTTAACACGCACGCGGTAGAAGAAGGTGCTGCTGCCAAAGGTATTCGTGTCGACATAACTAGTCGTTCCGACCTGCCCAACGATATTGTCGGCGATTGGAGAAAAGGAGGGCTGCGCCCCAACGCTGGTGGTGCGCTCAAGTGAATAGGTCCGGTTGGTGACGCTTTGCCAAGTGACGGTGACACCTGAAACGCCTTGGACCGGTTGCAGTAATCGCAACGCTGATGAAGAATCCGTGGGGCTGGTTCCGGCGATCCATTCCTGCCAGTTGTTTAGGCCGTCTCCGTCCGGATCTCCGTAGTCACCAGAGCCATCTATTGGCAAGCCGTACTGCTGGAGCCAGGCATAGGAGACCCGCGAAGCGGGGGCTTGTGA
>CAZUVM010000228.1:0-8773 GCA_964623885.1 uncultured Verrucomicrobiota bacterium | reverse complement strand
GATCTGATTGATGATTTCCTCCGGCTGCCAACGCCGCGCTGTTTTAGTTGTATCCATTCCCGGCACCAGCAGGCGGCCTTTGGCATTTTGTTCCGACCACCACTTCAGCAAAACGGGAAAACTCTGCTCCGGCGGGTTGATCCCCCAATAAAGCTGAGGCGCAAAATAATCGAGCCAGCCGTTCGCCAGCCATTTGCGGGAATCCGCGTACAGGTTTTCGTAGGCATCGTAGCCCTGAATCTGCGGAGGATTATGCGGACGCCAAATGCCGAACGGGCTGACGCCGAACTTCACCCATGGTTTCGCCGCCTTAATCGATTCATACACTCGATGGATGAAAACGTTCACATTTTCTCGCCGCCAATCTTCACGGCTCAGCTTTCCGTCGGCTCCAAACCGCTGCCAGCTCGCCTCGTCTGGAAAATCGATTTCCCTCCCGGAGCTGTCCTTCTCTTTATACGGATAAAAATAATTATCGAAATGCACGCCATCGATGTCGTACCGCTTGACCACGTCCATCACCACACTGAGGGAATAGTCCTGTACGTCCTTCTCGCCCGGATCGAGCCAAAGATATTTTCCGTACTGCCGCACCAATTGCGGCCGTGTCCGGCTGACATGCGTTGCCGCGATCGGAGACTTGGCCTGTTCATGACGTGCTCGGTAAGGATTGAACCAGGCGTGCAACTCCAGACCTCGTCTATGCGCCTCTTCGACCGCAAAAGCGAGCGGATCATAATAAGGTTGCGGTGGCTTGCCCATCGTGCCGGTCAGGTATTCCGACCACGGTTCAATGGTCGATGCGTACAGCGCGTCGCAGCTCGGTCGCACCTGGAAAATCAGCGTGTTGAGTTTCAGCGCTCGCGCTCGGTCCAGAATGTTAATCAACTCCGCCTTCTGCTGGCTCGAGGTGAGTGTGTTCGTCGAAGGCCAATCGATGTTCGCCACTGTGGCAATCCACGCTCCACGCAACTCGCGTTCCGGGGTTGGCGGCAGAATGCTCGACGCCTGGGAAGCGCCTTGCGCGCTCATGCACAACCACAACGCCAGCAGCGCACAAAAGCGACCATCCAGCCAACGTAACCAGGTTGGGGAATTTGATTCGCCGGCTGTCGCTTGACTCAGCATCATCGAGGTCACGATTTTTTAATAAAATCGCTTGAAATGCCAGCTAACTTTGCGATAAAGAAGGGGTAGTTAGTTGAAACAGAGCAGAGTAGCGGTAATCGGCACAATTCAAATCTCGGTTCCTCACCTATTAGTTGTGTTCCGACGCTAGCGGTATGCTTTATCTTGTGGTTTTTCGCTTTACTTGGTTTCGCGCTCTGCATACCTTAAGGCAAAATCATGTATCTGAAGAATTTAACTGTTTTAGGGTTCAAATCCTTTGCAGATAAAACAGCGCTGAACTTCCAGCCAGGAGTGACGGCCATTGTAGGCCCCAATGGGTGTGGTAAGTCCAACATCTCAGACGCTATACGTTGGGTACTTGGAGAGCAATCGGCCAAGGCCTTGCGCGGCGGTGAGATGGCGGACGTGATTTTTAACGGGACGGATGGCCGAAAACCGCTCGGCATGGCCGAGGTGTCATTAACCATAGGTGGAGTTGACGAGGAGCATCTCCAGGCTTCGGGCGTGGAGATTGCCTATAATGAGGTGACGATCACCCGCCGCGTTTTCCGTGATGGCGGCAGCGAGTATTTCATTAATAAGACCCCCTGCCGGCTAAAGGACATCCAGCAACTCTTCATGGGAACGGGTGTGGGCCGGACCAGCTACAGCATCATGGCCCAGGGGAACATTACCCAGATCCTTTCCAGCAAACCTGAGGATCGCCGGATGATTTTTGAAGAGGCGGCCGGCATCACCAAATACAAAGCGCAAAAAAAAGAGGCGTTGCGAAAACTGGAATACACCGAACAGAATTTGGTGCGGGTCGAAGATTTGGTTCGGGAGGTCAAACGCCAGATTGGTTCATTGCAGCGACAAGCCGGCAAAGCGCGTCGGTATAAACAGATTTCCCAGGAACTGGAGCACCTGGATACGCAACTCGCCCGGCATCAGTTTGACGTTCTGCAAGCCGAGATTCAGGAGCGTACCACCGCTGCGGAGAATTTGCGGAAGGAGATCGAGTCCAATTCGGCAGCGGTATTGCTGTCGGAGGATGAAATCACTCAGCTCCGCGAACGACTTTCCGAGCTTGAACATGAAATCGGCGCTCTCCAGCAACGCGGACTGGAATTGAAAGGTGAAAGCGATCGCCACGAGAGCCGCGTCCAGTTCAACGAAGAGCGGTTAAGGGAATTGGCGGCGCAAGATACGAAGGCGTTGGCGGACATTAATCAGGCCGAGGAGAGACAGCACATCGCCGAGCAGGAACTCAAAGCTGTTCAGACAAAACTCCAGTCAGCCGAGTTGGCGCTGAAAGGTCATCGCCAAACATTGCAGAGTCGCCAGGAAGCCGCGCGAGCGCTTGAAGAACAACTGCGTGATTGCCAGGAGAATCTGCGCCAGGCGCAAGCGTCCGCATTTGCGGCCGCACAGGATCTGAGTCGGGCGCGCAATGAGATCACAGCGCTCGATTTGCAAAAGCAGGGCAATGTGGTCCGCCTGGAAAAACTTTCGGCGGAGAAGATCCAGCTTGAAGAAGAACGGACCCGGTTGGAGAGCCGATTGCATGAATTTGCTGCTAATGTGGAGGCGGAACGACTGAACGCCCAAACGCAGCGTGGCACGGTCGAGCAGAGGCAGGGGCGTTTGGCCGAGCTCCAGGAAGAACTGAGCCGGGCATCCCGGGAACAGGATCAGCTCCTGCAACAGCAAGCCGAGCAACGGTCGCGCCTGGAAGTTTTGGAACAATTGCAGGCCGGCCACGAAGGCTTTGCCGAAGGGCCGTTGGCCGTGCTTAGACAATCGCAGCACGTACTGGGCTCGCTAGCCGACCGCATCCGCGTGCCAGATCCATATGTAACCGCGATTGAAACAGCGCTCGGCCATCACTTGCAGGTTGTACTCACGGAACAACCCGAGTCGGCGCAGCAAATCCTTGTTGATTTGAGCACCGGCAGAAAAGGACGCGCGAGCATCGCCCCGATGGCCTTCTGGCGCAACGGTCACACCAATGCCGGCAGTGACACAAATGGAAACGGCAGCGGGGATGGTGTCGTGGTTGGTTCAACCCAACCGACAACCCGCAACGCTGCTCCAGTTCCAGAACTGAACGGCGTCCCTCTCAACGCGATGGAGGTTGTTCAAGGTGAGTCGTCAGTCCAACCATTGCTTGAGCGTTTGCTCGGGATGACCCGGATCGTGCGTGATTTGGATGCTGCCACCATTGCCTGGCGCGAGAGCAATGGCGCGTTCCACTATGTTACGATGACTGGAGAAGTGCTCAGCCGGCAAGGGGTTTACACGGGCGGCTGCGGCAATGGAAATAGCAATGGGAAGGTGGCCGCATCGATTCTTGGTCGCAAGAATCAGATTGCCAATTTGCAAGTCGGTCTGGCGAAATTGCAGGAACACGTCGCGGAAATCAGTCGTCGCAAGGGCGCCGCCCAGAGCGAGCAGACCGAGCTGCAGGCAGGCCTGCAACAGGCCCAGACCGAACTGCGCGCCCAGGAAGTCGCGATTGCCACCCATGAGGGAGAATTCAAGGCGTTGCAGAACTCTCAACGGCTGCTGCACCAGAAAATCGATACGGTTGTTTTCGAGATCCAGAGTCTTGCCGCTCAAGAGCAGGAAGGATTGCAGAAGCGATCGGCTTTGTCTGCCACGGCCGCTGAATTCGAGGCTCGCGAGCAAAATTGCCAGCGGCAGGTTTCGGATTTTACCACGCGTCTGGAGGAACTTCGCACGCAGCGTGACGTCGCCCAGACGCAGCTTACAGAAAGCAAAGTGGCCCTCGCGACTGAAGAACAAATGAGCGCCTCTTTCCAGCAGCAGGAGCAAGCCCTGGTGCAGCGGCTTCGGGAGTTGGCTCAAGTCATCGAACAACGGCGGCGCGAGATTGCGTCGTTTGTGGATCGCAAGACTCAGGCGGAGAACGAAATCGTGGAGTCACGCGCTAAAATCGAGCAGTTGGGACACGACCGCGAGCAGGTGAATGCTCAAACAGCTGAGTTGGTTTCCCAAAAACAAGGGCAGGAAGCCGATATCGCCGCGCGTGAAGAGTCGCTGCGCGAGCAGCGGCGGATGCTCGCCGAAATTCAAGAGCGGCGCAGCGGTCTCGAAATTCAGCTCACCCAGAAAAACATGACCGTGCAAAACCTGCGCGAGCGTGTCCAACAAAAGTACCATATTAATTTAGACGACGTCCGCGGCGAGTGCATCACCATCACGTTTGCCGATGAAGGGCCGGCGCGGGTTCATGTCATGAGTCCCGAAGAAATGGCCCAGGCCGGTGCCGCCACTGATTGGGACGCAATAACTAAGCAGGTTGAAGTGCTGCAGCAGCGGCTGGATGAAATGGGACCGGTCAATCTCGTGGCCATTGAAGAATACGAGGAAACCGAGCAGCGTTACCAGTTCCTCAGCCAACAACATGTCGATCTTGTTCAGGCCAAAGCCCAGTTGCTCGAAGTGATTAACCGGATCAACACGCAGACTCGCGAAATGTTCCGCACGACCTTCGAGCAAATCCGCGATAATTTCCGAGCCATGTTCACTGAGGTGTTTGGCGGCGGGAAGGCTGACCTGATTTTGATGGATGAGAATGATCTGCTGGAGAGCGGCATCGACATTGTGGCTCGCCCGCCAGGCAAGCAATTGCAGACCATTTCACTCCTTTCGGGCGGCGAGCAAACCATGACCGCCGTTTCGCTTCTCTTCTCGATTTACCAGGTCAAGCCCAGTCCGTTCTGCGTGCTGGATGAGCTCGACGCGCCGCTGGATGAATCGAACATCAATCGATTTATCCGGGTGCTGCAACGGTTCCTTGAACACTCACAGTTCATCATTATCACCCATAACAAGCGGACCATCGGCATGGCGGATGTGCTGTATGGCGTAACTATGCAGGAACACGGCGTGAGCAAGATCGTCAGCGTCAAATTCCACAAGGCCAACGATCAAGTCACCGATCATCGTCCCGCTTCGATCGAAACTGAAACCAGCGTGCCGTCGGTGGAACCTGAGCAAGATGCCCCACACCGGCGAGAAGAGACGATTGAGGTCATGATGGCGAAGTAATGCGGCCGCGGTTGCTCAGTCGGGCAGCAGCAGTGGAATCGATTCGCGGTCGTTTCTGCGGTACGAAGTGAAGTCAGCGCGATCCACGGTAATGATTTTGCAGTCACGGGTTTGCTCGCTCATGCAAACCAGGCAAGCGTCGGCAAAGTCCATGGGATGGTCGGCGTATTTACGAACTAATTCCGCCAGGCGCGGTGTGGCTGCTTGGCTGTCAAACCTGGACACCAGCAGCCCTCGGCTGATTGCTGCGAGGAGCTTTGCCGGCGAGCCCAGGAAATGCGCCGCCTCCGTCAATACCGCGTCACACGTAAATAAAGGATAGGGGAGTGAGCGTATCAGCCGGGTAGCCCAAGGCGTGAAGGGATCTTTAGCTCCGGGCTGGCGAAAAGCTGCTACCAATGGTCCCGTGTCCACCAGGTAGATCATGCCCGGCGCGACCGCATTGCCTTCCGAACATTTTTATTGGTTGCCGGTGGGGCATCCGTCCTTACAGTGCCGAGCAAGTCATCCCAGGGAGAGCCGCTTTTGGCCTGGACCGACTGTACCCTTTGGCGCACAGCTTTTCGCGCAAACTCGCTGAGATCTTCTCCCACAGCATTCGCGACCTTCTGCCAGGTTACTTTCTCGGAAACGGGAACTCGCAGCGTTAGTGTGTCACTCATGCATCGTATGTAACACAAGGCGTGTGGGAAAGCAATTCGGCGATGCGCTTAATTCAATGCTCGTCCTGGACTACGGGAGGCGGCCCGCTGCGGAATTCGCGGTGTCTAACTTCGCCGCCAGCGTGGGCGATGTAGATGCCCGCAGTCAGGCTCGCGGTAGCAAGGACCAGCGCGAGAATGGAAAGCGGCAATAAGGTCTTGGGCCATTTCCAGCTCAGTCCAATCGCCAGTGCCGCCATACCGGCAGTAACGTAATAAAGGAACACCCAGCGGTCGGCCAAATGCATATGGTAGCGGAGAAATGCCTGCCCGTCCTCATCCGCCATCGAGAGCACGCGATCGTAACCCGCTTCGCCGAAATAGGTGACCGGCCATACCGAGAGGGCGAGCACTGTCAACAACGCGAGGCTGAGCACCGTTGCCAGCCGCAAACGAGCAAGCAGACTCATCAATACTGCGACCATTGCCACCAACAGACCGATCAAAGGAAAATGGTTGATGGCCGTGTGAATGTACTCCGGGCGATTCAACAGCGATGTCAGTTTCTCCATTTCTGATCTGGGGTTGCGGATGCTAGCCGAAAAGCGAGAAGAGCCGCGCCTTGCGACGCGGCTCCCGGATTGATTCGGCGTGACCCGCCGTTATTTCTCGATTTCCGCGTTTTCGATCATCTTCATGCCGTGGCGCTCAACGACTTTGCCTTTGAGCGTGACTTTCTGAGCCGCCTTGGAGGCGAGTTCGTCGTTCATGGGTTTGTGTTCGCCGATGACCAGGTAGAGCTGGTTATCAGCCGTCAGCAGGCCAACCGGGCCGCCGCTCTTAATGCACTTCTCGGCGCAGCCCTGGTGCTTTTCACCTTTGGCTCCGTGATCGAGATAGCACATGAGGTCGACGACTTCGCCCGTGATTGTTTTGGTTTCGGCCATCGGTTTTTCGTCCGCCGCCAACACCAGCACCGGTTGCGCCAGCATAGCGGTCAACCCGAGGACCGCGCCCGCCGTTTTGAGTATGGATCCGCGTTTCATGGTTTGTCCTTTCATAGGTCTTAATGTGTGCCCTTAGGCAAAATTATAATACTCTATTTCCAGCAAATTGCGAATGTGGGGGCTTGTCATGAGAATTGACGGCGCTTGCTGTTCTTGGTTTTCCCGCGCGCAGGACACGCAGGGAGTACCCGCGGTTGTTATCAAAGGGTTCGACGGTCGCTGTAATTTCCAGCACAGGATAGCGGACGGTAGCGAGGCCGTAGCTTTTGTAGGTTTTGGCGAACAGCTCGGTTTCGATCATGCCGGTCCAGTCGGCCAGGGTCAGGAACTTCATTGGTTCGCCGGTGACCTGGTGATGGACGCGCTGTTCGACCACCAACCCGCAGGTGACGACGGTTTGGCCGATGAATTTGCCGAGGTGCGCGACGGGGCAGTAGGTATCCCAGACCACGTCATCAAAAAGTTCGAGTGGATGGCCGCTCACGGCATAGCCGAATAACTCCGTTTCGGCTTGAAGCCGTTCGCGCCGGGTCGGCTCGCGCAACGGCACGTCCGGGAATTTTTCCAGCGAGGGCGGCGGCAGCAGCCAGTTTTGATCTCGGCGCTGTTCGTTTCCGAAGCTACGATGCAAATAATGCGTTTCCCAGAATTGTTGTGTGCGCGACTGGCCGAATTCATCGAAGGCGCCCGCGCGGATGAGGGTTTCCATTTCTTCGGGCGAGGGGTGAACGCGGTGGAAAAAATCGGCGAGCGAGGAGAAAGGCCCATGCGAGCGGGCGGCGAGAATGGCGTCGGCGGTGCGCTGCGAGAGGCCTTTGGTGCGGGTGACGGGGACGCGGATGTGCGGAGTGAAACGTGAAACGTGATGCGTGATGCGTGATGCGTGATACATGTTAAGGCCGAAGACCGAAGGGCGAAGGCCGAAAGAAGGCCGAAGGGCGAAATCCGAAGGGGTTGTCGGGGGAGAACAAGTAGAAAGGGAATTGGGAATTGAAAATTGAGTGGAGGGCGCAGGCAGTTCCTTGGAATTGGTGTTGGCGCCCGAAATTCCCCTCACCTCGGACCTCTCCCCAGGGGAGAGGGAGAATTTTCGGCAGACGGTTGGCGTAGCGGGCGCGGTTTCGGATTTTACGACAGTAAAGGCCGGGCCGGGTTCGTTAATCGTGGGTGGCAGGAATTTCAAGCCGAGCCGGTAAGTTTCCAGCACATACACGAGCGGATCGTAGAACCCTTTACCGTTGGTCAGCACGGCGGCCATGAACTCGGCCGGATAATTGAGTTTCAGCCAGGCGGCCTGGTAGGCTTCGACGCCGTAAGCGGTGGAGTGGGCCTTGCAGAAGGCATAACCGGCAAACCCGGAAACCAACTCCCAAACCTCGACAATCTTCTCGTCGACATGGCCGCGCGCTTTGGCGGAAGCGAAGAATTCCTGGCGAATTTCTTCAATGACGTTGCGCTTTTGTTTATTCAGGGCTCGGCGCAATACATCCGCACGGCCGGGAGGCAGGCCGGCAAATGCTTCACAAATTTGGAGAATGTGTTCTTCATAAACCACGAGGCCGTAGGCATCGCGGAGCACGGGCTCAAGCGAGGGATGCGGGTACGTGGTTGGTTCGAGACCTTGATAGCGGCGGGTGAACGCGAGTTTCTTGCCTTCATTAGCGGCGCCCGGCCGGATGACGCTGACGATGGCAATGAGCGTTTCGATATCGCGCACGTTGCATTGGCGGCAGAGTCCGATCATGGCCGGACTTTCGATATGGTGCACCGCCCGAGCCTGGCCGGAAGCGATGAGGTTCCAGACGGCAGGATCATCGAATGCGGCGTCGGTGGGCGGGAAGCCGGGAAGGGGAGAGGGAGACGCGAGGATAGAGGGGAGGGGAGGTTCGAAGGACAAAGGGGAATTGGGAATTGGGAATTGAGTGGAGAGCGTGGGCA
>CAZUVM010000227.1:0-129383 GCA_964623885.1 uncultured Verrucomicrobiota bacterium | reverse complement strand
ATCTTCAGGCGGTCGGAACGCCGGCTTTAGCCGGCAGGAACGTCCGACCGGGGTTGTGGCCAGGAATCGACGAATATCGACGTTTATGGCTTGCTGCCGGCTAAAGCCGGCGTTCCTCGGTTGCGGCTTTGCCGCGCTGCGTTCTTTGTGGTTAGGTGATTTTGGCCCAAAAACCCTGGATGTATCTTGGCGTTGGTGGAGCCAGCGAATACTCTCCCAATTATGCACGAAAGGTTCCTGGGAGCGCCGGTATCCTTGCCGGCTCAACGCCTTAAAAAATTATGAGCGAAACATTTCACATACGTCCAGGCTGCTTTGCCATGTTGATTTGCTGCTTACTGCTCAACGCGGCTGCTATTCCAGGGATTGCGCAGGAGGAACCGCCGCGCGCGCTGCCTCCCGGACAGTTGCCGAACGACGTGCGGCTCGGGCCATTGAGGGATCTCGACGGCTATTTCCCTTTCAAACCTTGCGCCACTCCCGCCGAATGGGCGGTCCGAGCCGAGCGCGTCCGCCGTGAACTCCAGGTCGCACTAGGGCTATGGCCGATGCCGCCGAAGACCCCGCTTAATGCCGTGATCCATGGCCGAGTGGATCGGCCCGACTACACAATCGAAAAAGTCTACTTCGAGAGCGTTCCGGGATTTTTCGTTACCGGCAATTTGTATCGGCCCACGGCACGAAAGGGCAAATTCCCGGCAATCCTCTCGCCACACGGGCACTGGAGAAACGGCCGTTTCATGGATAACAGCCCCGAAGAAGTGCGGCAGGCAATAGCCCGTGGTGAAGAAAAATTTGCGGAGGGCGGGCGCACTTTGTTGCAGGCCCGTTGCGTGGAATTGGCGCGAATGGGATGCGTCGTTTTCCATTACGACATGATTGGTTACGCCGATAGCGTGCAAATTCCCGAAAGCCTGGCGCACGGGTTCAGCCATCAACGGCCGGAGATGAATGCGGCCGAAAACTGGGGGCTGTTCAGCCCGCAAGCAGAAGCGCATTTGCAAAGTGTGATGGGCCTGCAGATCTGGAACTCCATTCGTTCGCTTGATTTTGTTGCGAGCTTGCCTGACGTGGACCCGAAGCGCATTGGCGTGACCGGCGCGAGCGGCGGCGGCACTCAGACCTTTATCCTGTGCGCGCTGGATCCCCGGCCGGCGGTCGCTTTCCCGGCGGTGATGGTTTCGACGGCAATGCAGGGCGGTTGCACGTGCGAGAACGCATCGTTATTGCGCGTGGACACCGGAAACGTGGAGATCGCGGCGCTGTTTGCTCCCAAGCCGCTGGGCATGACGGCGGCCAATGACTGGACGCATGAGATGCCGACCAAAGGCTTTCCCGAACTCCAACAGCATTTTGCCATGCTCGGCGCGCCCGATAACGTAAGCCTGACCCCGCTGCTTCAGTTTGGCCATAACTACAATTACGTGAGCCGTGCTGCCATGTACCAGTGGTTCAATCAGAAGCTGAAGCTTGGGGTGCCCGAGCCGATTGTTGAGGGAGATTACACAGTCTCGAGGCGCCAGGAACTTTCCGTTTGGGACGAGCAACATCCGCAGCCGGCTGGCGGACCTGATTTTGAACGCAAACTGCTGCGCTGGATCAATGACCGCGACCAGAAGCTGCTCGCAGAATCGCAGGGCTCGCTCGAACAGTTCCGCAGAATTTACGGTGGCGCGTATGATGTCATTCTTGGCCGGCGGCTCGAAGATGCGGGAGGCGTGAAATTTCACTCCGTAAGAGCCATCGATCGCGGCGATTACGCGGAAAAGGCCGGGCTCTTGCGCAATGAGGCGCGCGGTGAAGAGTTGCCCGCCATTGTTCTCCTGCCGAAACGACCGAAGGCGCCGACGGTTTTGTGGCTGAGTGCTGATGGCAAAAACGGATTGTACGCAAAAAATGAAAATGGCCCACCGTGTCTGCGACACGGAATTCAGGAATTGCTTAGCTCGGGAACAACCGTGATGGGCGTGGATTTGCTCTATCAGGGCGAGTTTCTTGCTGACGGCCAGCCGATGCGGCAATCCCGCCGCGTGAAAAATCCGCGTGAAGCCGGGGCGTATACTTTCGGGTATAACTACACCTTGTTTGCGCAGCGGGTTCAGGATGTTCTAACCGCACTGGAATACGCCTCTCACGATCTGAGCGGCGGCAAAGCCGTGGATGTGGTCGGGCTTAATGGCGCGGCCGCGTGGGCTGCTGCCGCTAAAGCCCAGGCGGGCAGCGCAATTCGATGTCTCGCCGTGGATGCCGGCGGATTTCGGTTCGCCGGCTTGACCGATCTCCAGGACGTGAATTTTCTGCCTGGCGCGGCTAAGTACGGCGATTTGACCGCGCTGCTCGCCTTGGGAGCACCGGGAAAACTTTGGCTGTCCGGTGAGGCAGACAAAACTCCGGCACTGGTGGAGCGAGTTTATCACTTAGCCCACGCCGATATCGTTCTGAGCAAAGCAGGTGCAAAAGAACAAGAGGCTGAGGTGGCGCAGTGGTTGCTCGAGAATTAGCCTTCCGCAATTGTTGCTAAGGAAATGACAAAACCGGGCGAGTCTGCAGGGCGCGCGGTACGGCAGGCTGCGCGAGATGATTGCGGACAGGCCAGCCTCCGGCATTCGGCCCCCGCCCGGCTGTACCGTGGGACGGGCTGAACGCGTCGCCAGCCTCATTATTCTGGCAGTCCTGGCAGTAATTGCCGTCGGCGTCGGATTGCGCCAGGCCTCCTTCAACCCGGCTGTCCTTATCGCGCGTGATGCATGCCCATCAAATGCCCGATCATCGTCTTTGGCGAGTGCCTCAGCGATTCCCTCGCAACTGGAGCCCTTGGGCGCCGCCGAATCCTTTAACGCCGACAATCTTTACGACAAGATCGATGGCAAAGCGGAGTTGTACCTCGCGGCAGGTTTTGGGCAAATGCACTGTCAGCGGTTTGCGCTCAAGGATACTCACGACCTGTGGTTCGAGTGGTTCGTGTACGAAATGCACAGCCTGCCCAGCGCCTTTTCTGTTTTCACAACGCAACGTCGAGCGGAAGGCCAACCGCTCAAGCTTGCGAACTACGCCTATCGCACTCAGAACGCCGTCTACCTTGTTTCCGGCAGCAACTATGTGGAGGCGGTTGCTTCAGATGCCAATGAGCGCCTGGTCAATGCCGTCCTGGAAATGGCTTCGGCGTTCGTCGCTTCCGATTCGTCGAGTCACAGTCGAATTTCCGAATTGGACCTGTTTCCCGAGGAGGATCTATTGCCCAACAGCCAAACGCTGCAAATAGCCGACGCCTTTGGCTTCGACGGCCTCAGGAATGTCTTCACCGCTCGTTATCGCATCAACGAGGTAGAGGCGACCGCCTTTCTAACAACCTGCTCAAGCCCAACGGAGGCGGCACATGTGCGTGATGCTTACGCGGCCTTTTTGCTCGGAAACGGCGGGAAGGAATTGAACGGCGGCAGCGGATCGGAGCGGCGGGTCGAAATAATGGACGGGACCGAGTTGCTGTTCAGTGCCGGCAATCTGGTGGCGGGCGTCCATGGGGCTTCGTCGCTCAAGGCGGCTGAAGTCCTGGCGCAGCGTTTGCGCGATAAACTGCCAGCGCAGACTAAACCACAATGAGCCTCAAAGGGACAGACCTGGAGCAACCGGCCACGCGACGCGATTTCATGGCGCGAGCACTCAAAGCAGGCGCGGCTGTGGCCGTCGTGGGAGCCGGCGCCATCGCGCTGCATGACACACAGGGACCATCAGGGCGTGAAAATGACCAAGCGGTTTCGCTGCCGGACTTTTCCGTGCCGGGCGCGGGGCGCAGACTCAGTATCATGAGTGGGGCCGACCGAAGTCAGACGGTTCAACGGGCGCTCCAGGCGTTGGGAGGAATCGAACAATTCATCAAACCCGGTGAACGTGTGGTGCTCAAAGTGAATGCCGCCTTCGCCTCGCCTCCGTCGCTCTCCGCAACCACCCATCCAGACCTCGTGGCGGCCGTAACGCGTCTTTGCCTCGGCGCGGGCGCGGCGTCCGTGGTGGTCACGGACAACCCGATCAATGACCCGGCAAGTTGCTTCGCGCTCACCGGCATCGCGAAGGCAGCACAGGCCGCTGGGGCTCGTGTCGCCCTGCCAAAGCCCACCTCGTTCAAATCGACTACGCTGGCCAGCGGACGATTAATCAGGGATTGGCCATTATTGTATGAACCGTTGCGGGGAGCG
Source organism: uncultured Verrucomicrobiota bacterium (assembly GCA_964623885.1). Lineage (GTDB taxonomy): Bacteria > Verrucomicrobiota > Verrucomicrobiia > Limisphaerales > UBA8199 > CAZUVM01. Next base: position 125,190 of record CAZUVM010000227.1, on the reverse strand, counting down.
ACCCGGCTGATCGGACTAGCCCCAGTCAAAGATCACCATCGGAGCGGCGCGTCTTTGTCGATGAAGAACTGGTACGGGTTGCTGGGCGGCCGGCGGAACGTCTTCCATCAGGATATTCACACCATCATTCTCGAATTGGCGATGCTGGTTCGGCCGACACTGGTGATCTTGGATGGAACCACCAGCATGACCAGCAATGGACCGACTGGCGGTTCCCTGGAGGACCTAAAGATGACCAACACCATGATCGTGAGCACCGATCCGGTTGCCGCAGACGCATTCGGCGCCACCCTGCTGGGCAAAAGTGCGGCGAGCTTACCGTTTCTGACGAGAGCAGCGGCAGCCGGACTAGGGACTACGGATTACGAGTCGCTCAAGCCGGTGCGCGGATAACAAAATTGTAAATTGAATAACATCGTTCAAACCCGCCGGATAACGCAGGTCTTCTTTTTCCTGCTGTTTATCTGGTTTTGCGTCGTGGCGACGGTCGGGGAACGCTGGTGGGAACTGCGAGGTTGGCCGGTGAACTGGCTCCTTCAGCTCGATCCGCTGGTCGCCCTGGGGACCGTTTTGACCACCCATAAACTGTACGCCGGACTTCTTTGGGCAGCCGCGACGATTGCTCTGACAATCATTCTCGGTCGCTTTTTTTGCGGCTGGGTCTGCCCTTTTGGAGCGCTGCACCAATTTGTGGGCTGGCTGGGACGGCAGAACCGCAAACACGGCGAGCGCGTGGACATGAACCAGTATAGTCGGTGGCAAAGCCTCAAGTATTACCTTTTGACCGCGATGCTGCTGGCGGCAGCAGCCGGATTCCTGCTGACCGGCTGGCTTGATCCAATCCCGTTGATGCATCGATCGGTTAACTTGTTCCTGTTGGCATTCTGGGACGGAGGAGGGGCAACGCGGGTTTACGCCGGTGCTTGGCTAATCGCAGCAGTTTTTATCGTAGCGGTATTGTTGAATTTTTGGGTGCCACGATTTTACTGCCGATTCATTTGCCCGTTGGGTGCGCTGTTCGGCGCGGTGGCGCGATGGACACCGTGGCGTATTGGCAAGCGCGCCGCCAAGTGCAACGAATGTGAGCTGTGCGAAACGAGTTGCGAGGGAGCATGCCAACCCTTTGAGAAAATCCGGGTCAGCGAGTGCCTGCTATGCATGAATTGCCTGCGCGCTTGCCGTCAGGCGCAAATGACTTATAGCCCCCAACGCTCGGCTGCCGGGGAAGTGCTCTCGCCGGAGGTTACGCGACGCGGCTTTGTCGCAGCCGCCATAGCCGGGGTAGCGACCGCACCCGCGCTACGCCTGGGCGGATTGTTAAGCCAGAACTGGAACCCCGCAGTGGTGCGGCCGCCGGGAGCTTTGGCGGAAGAGAAATTTCTGGAGCGCTGTGTCAAATGCGGCCAGTGCATGCGGGTTTGTCCAACGAACGTAGTTCAACCGGCCTTGCTCGAAGGAGGCCTGGCGGCAATCTGGACGCCCCTCATGAACTTCCGCGCGGGCACCAGCGGATGCCAGGTCAACTGCGTCGCGTGCGGCAACGTGTGTCCAACTTCCGCTATTCGCCCATTGTCACTGGACGAAAAACTCGGCCGTAATTCATTCGCTCCAAATGGGCCAGTCCGGCTGGGAACCGCCTTTGTGGATCGAGGCCGTTGTCTGCCCTGGGCCATGGACGTGCCCTGCATTGTTTGTCAGGAAAACTGTCCGGTCAGCCCAAAGGCGATTCAATTGCGCGAGGAATACCACGCAATCCGCGACGGCGCGCGCGCGATACGCTCAGCGACGCGGACCAGTTTGACCCTGGACGCCGGTTCCTGGCCCGCCGGCAACCTCGCCACCGGCGATTACTTTGTTCGCCTCGAAACCGCACACGGGAATGAGCGACAGTTGATCACCGAAAACTCGGGAAATGTCGTCGGCATCCCCCAATCCGCAGAGTGGAGGGACCCACCAGTTGCCGGGACGCCGGTGGTGATCGAAGTGCGGTTGCAACAACCGGTCGTAGAGCCCGAACAATGCATCGGTTGCGGCATTTGCGAACACGAATGTCCGGTGAGCGGTTGGCGCGCCATCCGCGTCACAGCAGAAAACGAAACCAGAAACCAACGGCACTCGCTTACGGCGAAGGCCTGATTACCACATAATCCTATGGAACAGAAACACGTATCGCGTCGAGACTTCATGAAAACCGTCGGTGCGGCCGGCGTTGGCTCGGTGTTGGCGGCTCAGCAGATTCTCGCCCAGTCATCACCAACATCGAGTGGTGCCGTCGCGTTGCCGGCGCGCGCGTTTGGAAAAACGGGTGTAAAGGTCCCCATGCTGGCTCTGGGAGGGATTTTTGACATTGTCGCGAATCAGCTGGTCTTGCAGCGCGCCCTTGATTTCGGCGTGACTTATTGGGACACGGCCAATGGTTACACCAACGGCAACAGTGAAAAGGGTATCGGGATGTATTTCGAAAAGCATCCCGAGGTGCGGAAGAAGATTTTCCTGGTGAGCAAAGCCGGGACGCACAACCCGGCGCGGCTCGACGAGATGCTGGAAGAATCGCTGCGGCGAATGAAGACTGATTACATCGACCTTTACTTCCTGCATGGCATCGGTAGCGGCGATGCGCTCACTAATGAAATAAAAACGTGGGCGGAGAAAACCAAGGCCGCAAACAAAATCCGCTTTTTCGGATTCAGCTCGCACGGAAACATGGAAAACAGCCTGCAGGCGGCAGCCAAACTGGGTTGGATCGATGGCATCATGCTGCGCTACGATTTTCGGCTCATGAGCACGGATGCGATGCGCGCGGCCACCGAGGCGTGCGCCAAAGCCGGAATTGGATTAACGGCGATGAAGACCCAGGGCGGCGGACCCCTGCGCGCCGAAACGGAGGCCGACCTCAAGCTGGGCGGCCACTTCATCAAACGCGGTTTCACGGATAAACAGGCCAAGCTGAAAGCAGTATGGGAGAATTCAGAAATCGCCTCGATTTGCTCGCAGATGTCGAACATTACGGTGCTGGAATCCAATGTCGCCGCTGCCCAGGACAAAACGAAACTGACGGCGGCCGATCGCGCGGCCCTGAGAAATTATGCTCATGAAACGCACTCGCAATTCTGCGCCGGTTGCACGCAGCTGTGCGAGTCGACGGTTGCTGGAGGCGCGCCGATCGGCGACGTGATGCGCTGCCTGATGTATCACCGGGTTTACGGCAACCTGCGTTTGGCACGAGAAACGTTTGCTCAAATACCCCAGACACGCGGCGAGTTGGATTACGCCATGGCCGAACGCGTATGCCCGCACCGACTGCCGATTGGCCGGTTAATGCAGGAAGCCCAGGAGATGCTCGCCTAGGCGTTCGGCATCAAGTTCATTGGACAAAGCTGCGCCGCTATGCTGAATTAGCGCCGTGAAGCAATTCGATTTTCTCGTGCTGGGCAGCGGAATTGCGGGGCTGTCGTTCGCGTTGAAAGTCGCGCCGCATGGACGCGTGGCAATCGTCACGAAGAAGGATCGCGCGGAATCGAACACGAACTACGCGCAGGGCGGCATCGCGGCGGTGACGAGCAAGGAGGACTCGGTCGAGTTGCACGTGCGCGACACGCTCGAAGCGGGCGCGGGGTTGTGTAAGGAAGCGGTTGTCCGCACGATTGTCGAAGAAGGGCCGGCGCGTATCGCCGAGTTAATCGAGCTCGGCATGCATTTCAGTGAGCGCGAGATTCCCCAATCGGCCGGCGCGCGCGAGCTGGACCTCGGCCGCGAGGGAGGTCACTCGAAACGGCGCATATTGCACGCCAAGGACATTACCGGCCGGGAAGTCGAGCGGGCGTTGCTGGCGGCGATAGCCCAACAGCCGAATATCGAGATATTCGAGAATCACCTGGCGATCGATCTGATCACCAGCCAGAAGCTGGGCTATGTCGGCGAGCAACAGTGCCTGGGTGCTTATGTGTTCGAAAAGAAATCGGGCCGGGTCTGGACCTTCGTCGCTCGCAACACGCTGCTGGCAACCGGCGGCTGCGGTAAAGTCTACCTTTACACCACCAACCCGGATATCGCGACGGGCGATGGTGTTGCCATGGCTTACCGGGCCGGCGCCGGGATCGGCAACATGGAATTCATACAGTTCCATCCCACCTGCCTCTATCATCCTAAGGCCAAATCCTTTCTAATCAGCGAAGCAGTGCGAGGCGAAGGCGGGGTGCTTAAGACGATTGATGGCATCGAGTTCATGGATAAATACCATCCGCTCAAATCGCTGGCCCCGCGCGACATCGTCGCACGAGCAATCGACAGTGAGATGAAAAAGAGCGGTTCGGATCACGTTCTGCTGGACATCACCCACAAGCCCGCCGAGTTCTTGCGCGATCGGTTCCCCAACATCTATCAGACTTGCCTGCGTTACGGCATTGATATTACCAGGGAGCCTATCCCGGTCGTCCCCGCCGCCCATTACCAATGCGGAGGCGTGCTGACCAACGTGGATGGTGAAACGGAGATCAGCGGCCTGTACGCCGTAGGCGAAGTGGCGTGCACGGGCCTTCACGGCGCTAATCGCCTGGCGAGTAATTCTCTTTTGGAAGCGCTCGTGTGCGCGCATCGCGCCGCCCAAAAAGTCGTCGCCCGGCAGACGGAGCCAAACCGCTTCAACATCCCGTTGTGGCATTCGGGCAAGGCGCACAATCCGGACGAGATGGTGGTCGTTTCGCATAACTGGGACGAGATCCGGCGGGCGATGTGGGATTACGTCGGCATCGTGCGCACGAACAAGCGCCTGCAGCGCGCACAGAAGCGCATCGCCAATCTCCAGGAAGAAATCCAGGAGTATTACTGGGATTTCATTGTGACCAGCGATCTTCTCGAGCTGCGCAACATTGCCACAGTTGCGGAAGCGATCGTCCGCAGCGCCCTGTCGCGACCCGAGAGCCGTGGGTTGAACTATAACCTCGACTATCTCACGCCCAACCCCGATTGGGCTCAACGCGATACCATCATCAGGAAGTAACTCGCCACATCGATCTCATTTAAACGCTTCTGCTGTCAGAATTGAATCGCACTTTTTGCAAAACGATCCTTAAAATGAGTATCAACTATATGCGCGCCCTTCCTGCATTCTGTCTTTGCACGACGCTTCTCCTCGCCGCAGCTGCCACCCCAGCCCCCGCCCAGGACGAGGACGCCAAGCTGGCCAACCTATTCAAAGCTTATCTCGATGAGAGTTTTCAGCTTGAGCCAATGGCAGCAACTGAATTAGGCGACCACCGATTTGACGGACAACTGGAAGACTTAACGCCCGCCGGACGCGCCAAGTGGCTCGAACTCACGCGTCGAACCCTCGAGGCGCTGCCCAAGGCGGTCGATTACGGACGGCTTTCGCGGGCAGGACAAATCGATTTCGAGACGTTCGAGCATGATTTGAAAACTTCGGAATGGGTCACCGAAAACACGCGCCCGTTCGAGCAGGACCCCCGAACATACAATCGGTATTTGAGTGATAGTGTTTACCTGATTCTGACACAATCAACGCTGCCCCGGGAAACCAACGTGGCCAACTGTATCGCACGCATGGGACAGATGCCCAAGGTTGTGGCTGCGGCAATGCAGAACCTGCACAACGCGTTTCGAACGCACACCGAGACCGCAATCCGCCAAAACCTCGGTGCGATTAATTTCTACGAAAAGGATATTTACGAGTTCGCCGGCAAAACTGCGCAATCCGCCGCCTTGAAAGCTGCTGCCGCGCCGGTGGTGAGCTCGCTCAAGAAGTACCAGGTGTTTCTCGAAAAGGATGTCTTGCCAAAGGCGGATGGCGATTGGCGGCTCGGTCAGGAAAAATTTGCGAAGAAGCTTGAGCTCCAGTTGGACGCCGGCGTCACGGCGGACCAGGTGCTGGCCGACGCGCGTGCCGAGTTCGATCGTGTCCGGCGCGATATGTATGTCGTCGCGCGGCAACTTTGGAGCAAGTATTACGCACCGCAGCCACTCCCACCGGATGATGCCGATGGTCGCCGGGAGACTATTGAACGGGTGCTGGCTGCCATTGCCAAAGACCATTGCCGGCCGGCTGATTTGGTTCCCGAGATGAAGCAACGCGTATCGGCGCTGAAGAAATTCATCGCCGAAAACCAGATCGTGCCCCTCCCGGATCCCGACCACTGCACAGTCGTCGAGATGCCCGAATTCAAGCGGGGTAACTCGACTGCTTACATGGAAGCCCCGGCGCCCCTGGATCCGAATGGGACCGGGCACCTGGCCGTGAGTCCCCCTCCCCATGATTGGGATGCGCAAAAGGTCAACAGCTATCTGGAAGAATACAATAATTATATGCTGGATATCCTGACGATTCACGAGGGCTATCCCGGTCATTCCGTGCAGCTTGAATACATGAATCGCAATCCGTCGCTCATCCGCAAAGTGCTTCAATCGGGTGTGTACATCGAAGGTTGGGCGGTATACACCGAGCAGATGATGCTGGACCAGGGTTACGGCAAGGGCGATCTGGCGCTGCGGTTGAGCCAACTCAAGTTCTACCTGCGCGCCGTCGCCAATACAATTCTCGACCACGAAATGCATTGCTCCAACATGACGGACGAGCAGGCAATGGACCTCCTGGTCAAACAATGCTTCCAATCCGAGGGTGAAGCCCGTTTAAAGGTGATCCGCTCAAAGCAGAGCTCGTGTCAACTCTCTGCCTATTTCACCGGGCGCATGGCGCACTATCGCTTGCGCCAGGCCGTTGAACGCGAACTGGGCGATCGCTTCAATCTCAGCCAGTTCCACGCCGCTGTGCTTGAACCGGGTGCCGTTTCGGTGAAGTACCTGCCCGATTTGGTTCGCGCCAAACTGGGGGCGACGGCAGTCGGCCGCTAATGCTCCCAGGGCTGCATCGTCCTCGATCTTTTGATCGGCAATTCGTACTGCTATCCATGAAAGCTTCCTACGTCCTCCGCAAACCCTCGTCCTCGTCCTCATCCTCGTTCTCGTCCTCCAAAGAACTCAATTGGTCTCCCTTCGGTTGCGGCTCTGCCGCTCCCTGTTAACAGCCCTGCGACGTTGGGTGAAGGACCCGATTTGCCGGGCATTCGGGTCAGTATATCTTGCCTTGTGGTTGAGACGATCGACTTAACAGGCGAGTGGATTGGCCATTATCCAGGCCATTTCGATGAAGTAATTCGGATAACCCAGCAGGGGGATTCTATCGAGGCCGTAAAGATTACCGGCGACGAATTCGTGCCCGCAGAAGCGGTAACCTGGCGAGCCAATCTCCACACCCTTGAAGGCGAAGGCCAAATCGCCGAACAGGAATTCCAAAACCCTCGTTTCATTCCCGGACGCCTTGTAATCGTCAATCCCGAGCGCATCATCTTTCGCTGGCATAATTGCGGCGAAGTCGAGTTCCGACGGGACGAATGACCCAAAAACAGGGCTTGCATTCAGGGTCGACTTGGCTATCCTTTGCGGCTCCCGTTGAAAGGACGGGAGTTACAATTTTTTGAGATAGCACGCAAGTTATGGCAACAGCGAACGATCTGCGCCGCGGCATGGCGATTAGTTACAACGGCGATATTTGTGTAGTCCTGGACAGCCAGCACCGCACGCCTGGAAACCTGCGCGCATTCGTCCAGGCCACTCTCCGGAGCATCCGCAGCGGTCGCTCGTCGGATGTCCGCTTCAGCTCGACCGAGAAAATCGAAGTGGTCCCGATGATGACCAAGAAGATGGAATTCAGCTACAAGGATGGCTCGGATTACGTCTTTTCCGATCCGGAGACCTACGAAACCGTCACCCTTTCTCCCGAAATCGTGGGCGACGCGAAGAACTACCTGGTGGAAAACGGGTCAGTCACTGTGACTTTCGTTGAAGACAAAGCCGTTTCGATTGAATTGCCTTCAAGCGTAGTTCTGACGGTCTCGGATGCGCCTGAAGGCATCCGGGGTGATTCGGCCAACAACGTCCAAAAGGCGATCACGATGGAAACCGGCATCGTCGTGCAAGCCCCGCTCTTCATCAAGACGGGCGAGAAGATCAAGGTTGATACCCGCACCGGGAAGTACATGGAGCGGGCCTGACGGAAACCGCAGGTCACAGGGATTGGTAATACGCTTTGCTTGGTAGATTGATCTTCTGACCTCGTACTCTCTAATCGCCGGGTTCCAACGAGGACTGAAAACCAAATTTGCGGGCCAGGGCGAGTGAAGTCGCCAGAGACTTGACCCCGTTGGTACACGTGGGATCGGCCAAAGAGGCCGAGGCAATGCAGACGCCGGTGAGCAGGCACCGCGGCAGTTCCCAGCCTTCGTGGAGTCCCAGCAAAACTCCGGCGCAAAAGGCATCACCAGCTCCGGCAGTTCCCGCAATGTATTTAGCGGGCAGTTTCAAAGACCGTTGCCAGAAGTCTTCGCCTTTTCGGGTTCGGGCGAAAGCGCCTTCGGGGAAATGAATGACCACCAACTCGCGCACGCCTTGCTGAAGTAGTGCGCCGGCGGCATGGCGTAGCGCCACGGCGTCTAATGCTCCGCCTTCGGGGCGGATTTTGAAACCAGTCGTTTTACCCGCCTCGATTTCGTTCAGGATGCAGTAATCCACGTGCCGCAGGGCAGGATTGACGATTTTTGGGAATCGATCACTGTCTTCACTGACCACATCGACACTGGTTTTCACACCGGCCTCCTGGGCCTGTGCCAACAATCGCGCGGCTCTGGTCCCGTACTTTGTGTCCGGCTGATCCAGCGCATCGAGCAGAAGAAGGTACCCTAAATGGAAGATCCGCGGCCGGGCCCGTTCGAAATTCAGGTCATCCCCGCTCCACAGGGCGTTCGCGCCACGGGCATGGAAAAAGGTTCGGCGACCGTGACCCAATTCAGTCATAACGTCAGTGTACGACGTCGGGGCCTGGTCTGTGGCGCCGAGGTTGTGCATGTCGATTTTGTGCCGCCGGCAATCATCAAAAATGCGTTTCCCGAGTTCGTCTTCACCAACCAGGCCAGCAGCCATAAGCCGGAATGGCGCGCCCGAGCGAGCGAGGTCCATTAAAACATTATACGGGGCACCGCCCGTGCCCTCGGACTGGCTGCGGATATTCCCCAATTGCTCTGGCTGCGGATACACGTCGATAAGTTTGACCTGATCCCGGATCCAATTGCCCCCGGCCAAAAGTCCATGATGGGAATTCGCATTTTTACTTTTCATCACCTGCGGGCGGAGTTGTTGTTATACTGAATAAAAAAACCGCCGCGCTCGGGCAAGCCAATTCGCGGCCTTGACCGGATTGCCTCCCTACCTGTGAGTCACTAGGCTATATGAAAGGAGATCCGGGCGATCATTTCCCGGCCGAAGGTATGCCGCAATCGCTCCAGGATTTCCTTCCGGCGATAACGCACGATTTCACTCAGCCAAACGCTGCTATCGACGGCAACAAATAAAGTGCCATTGCGCAGTCCAGTCGGCTGCGCGTGAGCGACAATGTTTGGGTCCAGCAAATGATTCCAAACCTTGAGGATCTCAATTTCGCTGCGGCGCCGATCCAGGCGCAATTCGCCAAGCACTGTTGAAACAAGGCTTTCGGCCGAACGGGCGCGCACCGCCCTGGCTTCCTCTTTGGATGACAGGTCAATACCGCGCCACTGTGCCAGAACACGGCGGCGGGCGGACGACGCGGGGCGGGAAGGTCGGCGGCGGTCTTGGGGCATGACTGGAACTCAAATTTAAAAATCGATCATCGAAGCCTTGAATATCGGCATGGGGCGGGAAAGGCGGGCGCAGGCGGCCTTCATGATTCAGGGAACATCCAGGCGGAGCACAAGGCAACGTTTCTAAGCCTTCTGTGCAACTTGTTCGTCGAGCACCAGCACTCCGTGGGGCTGGAGATCGAAATTGCCGGAGAATGTGTTGCCGGTAAGAAAATCGTGCATAGGCTTGTAAAACTGCAGGCGGAGTGGGGATGCCTGGTGATTGAGCAAAAAGAAGACCCGTCCATCGTCCCTCTGACGCATACTCACCTCAACCGTCTCCGGCACTTTCAGCAGCGGATGGAGGTTGCACATTTGCCGCAGCCAGGTAACCAGGTCGCCGTAGAATGGCTGGTGGCTCAGGGTGCCGATGTAGATGGCTTTGCCGAGGCCGTACGTATGCAGCGTCAGCGCCGGGTGGCCGGCATAAAAGTCTTTCGCGTAAGTGGCCAGCACCTGGCATTCCCGGGGCTCGATGAGATCGCACCAGAGCCGGGCCGGGTGCAGGTGGCTGGTCGGGAAGGTGCCTTTAAACGTGAGGTGGTTCTCTTCGCCAGGCGGCAATTGATCAAATTCCATGACTTCAAGCCCAAAGAGGTCGGTCAAGTCATGAGGATAGCCAGAGTCCGGCGCCAGGTTATGTTCGTCAACCAGGCCGGTGTTGAAAGTGGAGACCAGTGTGCCGCCGTTCTGGACAAATAGCTTGAGCCGGTCGGCTTCGCCGCCCGACAGTAAATGCAACGACGGCGCAAAAACGAGCTTGTAGCGCGAGAGATCTTCGGCGGGCCGGGCGAAATCGACCGCGATGTTGCGGTCGTGCAGCGCGGTATAGAAAAGCAAAATATGTTCGCGGAGATTAAAGAACTTATTCGGCTGGTTGGGCTGCTGCAGCGCCCATTCATTGTCGTGACTGTAAAGAATGCAAACCTCAGCCCGAACCTGCGTGCCCTGCAGCGTAGGCGACAAAAGTTTCATCTCCTCGCCTAGTTGGGCGACTTCTCTGAAGATCCGGCCGTCCTTGCGCGCGTTGTGCGGCAGCACCGCGCCGTGAAACTTCTCGGTGCCGAATCGTGGCTGTCGCCAGCGGAAAAACACGATCGCGGTGGCGCCGCGGGAAACGAGCTGGTACGTGAACATGCGCAGCACGCCCGGGCGAACGATGGAATTGACCTCTTGCCATGAAACATTCCCTGCTTTCTGCTCGATAACCCAAAAACCGGTATCGCCGTCCGGCGTGCGAATATCAGTTTTCTTGAGCGACCGCAGCATATCAATTTCACAGGCGAGCTCGGAAGATTTGGTCTTCAGAGCGGCGGTGCTTTCGATCGACACGAAATCAATGACCTCAGCGAGATCGAAATGATCGAAGCGATGGAGCAAAGGGCGCAGGTTGGTCGTGACCGGGCAATTTGGCGTCAGTTCATGCAGGACATCGGCCTGCATTCTGGCGAACTGCACGATGGTATCGCTGCAGAAGCGGCACCAATCCAGGACCAGCGCTGGATTATGCGTGGTCGGCGCCGTCATAGGCATCGGCACCTGGTCCCAGGCGGAGACAACTTGTCCCCAATGTCGCAAGCCAAGTGAATCATTCAAGCGTTCGATATTCTCGTACTTGGCTTCGAGCCACAAATGCCAGTCGCGCCGAGTGTCTTCATTGAAAGAAGCCTCGGTGTAATGGCCACCAAGGCCATTATCGATCTGCCAGGCGATCAGGTGTGGGTGCTTGCCAAGGGCCTTGGCCATCTGCTCTACGATCCGCTTAGAGTGATTCCAGTAGACATCGCTGTTAAGGCAAACGGCTCGCCGCGTGCCTTCGTGGCGCACGAGACCGCGCTCGTCAACGGGGAGAATCTCGGGATGCTTTCGCGCGAGCCAGGCCGGCGGCGCCGCGGTGGGAGTGGCAAGCACGATCTTAATCCCCGCCCGGCCCAGCAAATCCATGGCGCGTTTAAGCCAGGCAAAATCATATTTGTCGTCGTCCGGCTCGCACAGGCCCCAGGTGAATTCGCCGATGCGCACGACATTGATGCCGGCGGACTGCATCAGCTCAATGTCGCGCTGCCAGGCGCCTTCGGGGTTTTCGGGTGTGCCGCCGTAGGGGTAGACCCACTGTTCCGGATGGTAATCGACACCGAAATACATAGCGTTGTCCTTTCGCGCGCGGCCTATTCACGAATTTAAAAAACTTGACCAATTTGTGCAATAAAAATCTAAAGATGTTGAAAAATGAAGCACGTTCTGGTTCTTAGGCGGCATGCGATGCGCGCGCGTTTGGCTCCGGGTTTGGCTTGTGACGGCGATTTGGCTCATGCATCTTCCGATAATGGGTTCTGAGCCACCTGGGCATTCACAGCGGATTTACATTGGAACCTACACCGGCCCGAAGAGCCAGGGCATTTATACAGCCAACTTCGATGCCGCCACCGGCAAGCTCAGTCCGCCCGAGTTGGCCGCATCCAGCAAGAACCCGACCTTCCTGGCGCTGCATCCCAAACGCCCGGTGCTGTATGCTGTTGAGGAAATCAGCGACTTTCGAGGGGGGCATGAAGGCGGCGTTAGCGCGTTTAGCATCGACCGCAAGACCGGCCGGTTAACGCTGCTTAACCAGCAGCCTTCGGGGGGCGCCGGCCCATGCCATTTGTGCGTGGATAGAACTGGTAGCTGGCTTGTAGTTGCCAATTACAATACCGGCAGCGTCGCCGAATTCCCGCTGGAATCCGACGGCCGATTAGGCGCCCTCAGCGCAGTTGTGCAGCATAACGGCTCCAGTATAAACCACGAGCGCCAAAGCGGTCCTCACGCTCATTTTGTTGCCACCGATCCGAGTAACAAGTTGGTCATGGTCTGCGACCTGGGACTGGATCAGGTGCTAACCTATAACCTGCTTCCATCAGAACGAAAACTGCCGCTGCATGCGGTCGATTCTATAAAACCAGGCTCCGGGCCACGGCACCTGGTGTTCAGTCCGAACGGCCGGTTTGTGTATTTAATAAACGAATTATCGTCCACGTTAATTACATACGCCCTGAATGATCGCGCATCTGCAGGGCACAACGAAATGTTAGAGGAGGTGCAAACCGTCTCATTGTTGCCTCCTGATTTCAATGGCAGCAATATTGCCGCTGAAGTACAGGTTCACCCTTCCGGACGGTTTGTTTATGGATCTAACCGCGGTCATAACAGCATCGCCGTTTTTGCAGCTGACGCGAAAACCGGCCGACTTACCGCTGTTGAGATTCAACCTACGCTTGGCCGAACGCCTCGGCATTTCACGTTCGATCCAAGCGGTCAGTGGCTCCTGGTCGAGAATCAAGACTCCAACAACATAGTCGTCTTTCGTGTCGATCCCATGACCGGGCGGCTTACAAGCTCCGGGGAGCAAATCGAAGTAGGCGCGCCGGTGTGCCTCGTGTTTGTGCCACGTGAAGAGTAGGCAAATCCGTTTGTTACCTAACGATCTCCAAGCACTTTCAAGCGGCGGCAATCGGCAGATTAGCAAAAAGCATACTTTCTTATTGACAGATTATCAATAATTATACTCTAATCCCCGGCCAGGAGCCTAAAGCAGCTAGCGTCCGTTCGAGCTGACTTCTTTTCGCGGGCAAAACTCTGGGTGCCAGCATGAGGCTGGTGTGGACATTCGTTCGACTTTGGCGGACCAGTGCGGAAGAGCGGTGGGGACTTCTGTGTGGGAGGGATATTACCGATTGGAGATTGATGTCCCCGCTGGTACGCTCTTTGTGCTGCCCGAGTTCGCCTGGGTAGGCGAGCGATACCAGGGGTATCCGGCGGTGCCGGATGATTTGCCTATAAACAATGCCGTTCTGGTTGCATCGGCACATCCTACATTAACAATTGATGGGAATGTGGTGCTAACAGACGCCAACAAAGCAGCGTATTACGTGCCGAACACAATGTTTGATCCGTTGGTGGTTTATCCCACACCTATGGATCGGTAGCGGCGGTGTTTTTCCAGGGCGTCGGTATCGTAAGTCATCCATTGTCGGTCGGAGTCCACGTTATCCACCTGTATGAACCCTGGGTGATTCCCGCCGGCGCTTTTGTAGGCCTGCCGGGCGGTATTGGACAAATCTACGATAACACCTGGATCATCACCGTTGTTCCCTAACTTACAACCAAACGGCGCTAAGGCGCACTGGTGGTGGGCATTCGAAAAATTGTCGGCGGTTGATATGTGGCGGAAATCAGCACCAGGCTATGCTGGACCACCAATTTGCTAGAGGCCTTTAGCGCTTAATCTCGAGCTGAGCGAAAGGATTATTGCTAAAGGCGCCGCCAGCCGATTTGGCTTCGGCTGGTCGCGATTCGGCAGGTCGAGCTTGCCGCTCGACCGGGACGGGCGTAGGTCGAAAGTTCGATTCCGGTCTGGGCGCAGGCGGCGCTGCCGGACGGGCTGCACCGGGTTCGCCCCCGGGGTGCTTGGCCCGCTTGTTGCGCGGCAGGGGACTAATCATCAGGGTAATCGCGCGGCCATTGAGTTTAGGTTCGAAATCCTGATGGCCGTAACCGCAGATATCCGTCAGAAACTTTCCAATTACCTGAAACCCAATTTCGGTGTGCTGCATTTCGCGGCCGCGAAACTTGAGAGTCACTTTGACCTTCATGTCTTCGCAAAGGAAATCAATCGCGTGGCCAATTTTCACGCCCAGATCGTGCGGATCAATCTTCGGGCTTAGCTGGACTTCTTTGACCTTCGTCGCGTGTTGGTGTTTCTTGGATTCCTTGTCGCGCTTGGCCTGCTCGTAACGGAACTTGCCATAATCCACCAACCGGCAGACCGGCGGTTGCGCGGTGGCAGCTATTTCTACCAGATCCACCCCGTTGGCTCTCGCCATCGTTAGGGCGTCCCCTAGCGAGAGAATTCCGAGTTGTTTGCCATCTACTCCGATAACTCGGACCTCACGGGCACGGATCTTGCCGTTGACCCTGAAAAATGGAACCGAAGGAGAAGACGAACGTGAAGGAAAAGGGCGACTCAAGACACCCTCGTCGGTTGAAGCTTATTCATGCAGTAATCTACAATGCATAATGGCACTACGGCTCTTTTTCTAACACGGCAATTTATACACGTTCGACCGGTTTGCGCAAGTAGATTGTAGACTAGGTGCTTGTAGACCTTTTAGAACCAGTTTACCCCCACAAAAGCCCTGCAAACCAGCCAAAACCCTTGCCAGGGTAACACTTGCGACGTGGCTCGCTTCTAATCCCGAGGCTTGACATGGGGTAAGGCGGATAGTGAGCATCGGCTCATGAACAGCGCTTCTCCAAACTCCACAACTCGTCGCGAATTCCTGGTCAATACTGGTCGTCTGGCGGCAGCTTCGGCTTTGGCCGGCATTGCCTTGCCGCAAGTACATGCGGCGGGCACCGACACCATTCAATTAGCATTGATCGGCTGCGGCGGCCGTGGAACGGGCGCGGCCGGTGACGCTCTATCATCTAAAAATGGGCCCACCAAACTGGTGGCGATGGCAGACGTGTTCGAACGCCGTCTGACTACCAGCTTCGACGCACTCAAGGAGCATTTTGGCGAAAAGGTGGAAGTGTCCGGCGAACGTAAGTTCATTGGGTTCGACGCTTATCAAAAGGCGATGGATTGCCTGCGACCAGGTGACATCGCCATTCTGGCAACGCCACCCGCTTTCCGTTGGGTGCATTTTACCTATGCGCTCCAAAAAGGACTAAACGTGTTCATGGAAAAACCTGTCACGGTGGACGGGCCGACGACGCGCCGGATGCTCGCTCTCGCAGATGAATCGGAACGCAAAAATCAGAAGGTCGGCGTCGGACTGATGATTCGCCATTGCCAGGCGCGCAAGGAACTCAAGCAACGCATCGATGACGGCGCAATCGGCGACATTGCCCTCTTTCGCGCTTATCGAATGGCTGCGGCATCGGGCCAGGCGCCACCGGATCGGGGAGGCCTCAACGAACTGCTGTACCAGATTCGGCGCTTTCACGCGTTTCTGTGGTCCAGCGGCGGAATTTTCAGCGACTACAATATCCATCAGATCGATGAGTGCTGCTGGATGAAGGGCGCGTTTCCTGTCCGCGCGCACGCGACCGGCGGGCGACAGTTCCGGGGGGAATCCCTCGACCAAAACTTCGACAATTATTCCGTTGAATACACCTTTCCGGACGGCACAAAGTTCTTCTTCATCGGCCGCGCGGAAACCGGCTGCCACGATGAATTCGCCAGTTACGCGCACGGCACGAAAGGTTCCGCCATCATCTCCACTGCGGGTCACCATCCGGGACGCTGTCGGCTATTCAAGGGCCAAAACTTCACGCGTCCCGACATGGTTTGGGCGTGCCCGCAACCCGAGCCGAGTCCGTACCAGCTCGAATGGGACGATTTGCTGGCGGCCGTTCGCCAGGACCAGAAATACAATGAGACACGGCGCGGGGCCATCGCCAGCCTGGTTACTTCGATGGGCCGTATGGCTGCGCACACCGGGCAAGTGGTCACATACGAAGACATCCTGAATTGCCAGCACGAATTCGCGCCAACAGTTGATAAGCTTGCCATGAACGGTCCCGCGCCTTTGCAGCTTGGTTCCAATGGCGAATACCCGGTTCCCGAGCCCGGTTTCAAGAAAGACCGCGAGTACTGAATCGTTTTCCATTCGACAACCGGTAGCGGCAGCGACAGATTCTCGGCATGGTTGCCGTCAATTCCACCATGTTGCCGCTGGGCACGCCAGCGCCCGATTTCCGCTTGCCGGATCCCAATGGCAAAACTTTTTCGCTTTCTGATTTCAAAAGCGCGCCCGCTTTTCTGGTCGCGTTTATCTGCAATCACTGTCCCTACGTGAAGCACATTCGCGGCGGGCTCGCGCAACTGGCGCGCGATTACCAGCCGCGCGGTGTGGCCGTTGTGGGGATAAGCTCGAATGACGTATCGAATTATCCGGCCGACAGCCCTGCCCGCATGGCGGAGGAGGCAAGGGCAGCCGGATACCTGTTTCCGTATCTTTACGACGAAACACAATCAGTCGCGAAAGCCTACCGTGCCGCCTGCACACCGGATTTTTATCTGTTCGATAAAGCCCAAAAGCTCGTCTATCGAGGACAACTCGACGATAGCCGTCCGGGCAACAATATTCCCGTAACCGGTCGTGACATGCGCGGTGCTCTTGATGCCGTGCTCGCAGGCAAGCCGGTTCCAGCCAACCAGAAGTCCAGCATCGGCTGCAATATCAAGTGGAAGCCCGGCAATGAACCGGACTACTTCGGCTGATGGCAGTTTTCCTCGGCATCGAAATCGGCGGGACCAAACTGCAGCTCTTTCTCGGCGACGAATCCGCCAAGATTCTTGAGCGAAAAAAGCTTCCAGTCGATACAGTCCGTGGTGGCGCGGGAATCCGCGAGCAAATCCAGCGTGCCTTGCCGGAATTAATTGGCAGCCGCAAATTGCAGGCGGTGGGAGTCGGATTTGGCGGACCGGTGGATTGGCGAACGGGTCGGATCTGCCGCTCGCACCAGATCGAGGGCTGGTCGGAATTCGATTTAAGCAACTGGCTTCATGCCCAACTCGGCGTGCCGGTGATGGTCGACAACGATGCAAACCTCGGCGCTTTGGGCGAAGCGCTTCACGGTGAAGGTGTCGGATTTAACCCGATTTTTTACGTCACCCTGGGCAGCGGCGTGGGTGGCGGGTTGGTCGTGGATGGCCGAGTGTATCATGGCACTACACCCGGCGAATCGGAGATCGGCCACGTTAGGCTGGACCGCCAAGGAACCATCGTTGAAAACCGGTGCTCAGGTTGGGCCGTGGACAAGCGCATTCGTGAACTGCAACGTAGTCGACCGGATAGCATTCTTGCCAAGGCGGCGGGAACCGGCGGCGAAGCCAAGCACCTGCAGCACGCCCTAAACCAAGGAGACGCCGCAGCGCAACAAATCCTCAAGGAAACCGCCACTGACCTAGCCTTTGGGCTTTCCCACGTCGTGCACCTGTTTCACCCAGCTATCATCATTCTGGGTGGAGGACTGTCTGGAGTTGGTGAGCCCCTTCGGGCAGCTGTGCAAAGCGCGTTGGGTCAGTACGTCATGGAGGCTTTTCAACCGGAACTACGAGTCTGCTTAGCCAGTCTTGGCGAAGATGCGGTGCCGGTTGGTGCGCTGGAACTCGCACGGCAAACTGGACGCCGTTTACAAACAATATCATCACCACGAACAACAGCTTCAGACTGATTCTTTCGCCTACGGTTCCGGCCGCATTTTTCCGTCTTCACGAACAATAGGCCTTTTTTCACTGGGCTCTATGACAAAGTTCTTCGCGCATGTCGCATTGTTTATATCCGGTCAGCGAACGATGACGGTTCGTCAGTCGACATTTCGGCGTTCGAGGTTCGGTGCTTCGGGTTTTCTCCGCCTTCACAACGAACTAGCTGAACTCCGGACTGCTTTTATCGACCACTCGCCGGAGTGGAAGCACTATTCGTGGCGCTAAGCCCCAGTTTCGCAAGAACAGGTTTCGGATCGGCCTGGAACTTCGCTTTGCAATCGTCGCAGCAGAAAGCCAGCAGTTTTCCTTGGTACAAAACAGTTTTGGACGGGTCAATCGGTTTGCCGGAAATCGGGCAGACCGTGTTGATGGGAGCCGCATTGGTGCTTGAAGCGGCGGCCACCGCCGTGCCCATCTCAACCCTAATCTGGCCGTCGCGAATTTTAGTTTTGAGCTCTTCGATTTCCTGTTGCCACCGTTCGAGCTGCGCTTTATCCGTCCGCGCTTCGACGAACGCCTGGGCGCCAGTCGAAGACACCTGCGTTTGCCATAGGTACACTTGCTTAAGGCGAGGCGCGCTTTGCAACTCGGCCAGGCCGGCGTCAGTAACAGCGGTGCCGTAGAGATCCAGGTATTCCAGCGCGGGCAATCGGGTAAGGCTTTTCAAACCGGCATCCGTGATCGGCGTACGCTCCAAGTGGAGACGCTTCAGATTGGGCATTGAAGCCACGGCTGCCAAACCAGCATCAGTGACTCGTGTTCCGCCCAGGTCGAGCCACCGCAGGTTGGGCGCGAGCGGGGCCAACCGCGAAAGCTCAGGGTCTCCGAAGTTAGTGCCGGCCACGCTGGCGTTACACTGAAGCCAGGCATTTGTTTGAGCCACCGGCCCGATGACAATACCAAGATCACCGCTGAGTTGGGCGACCAGCGGCTTCAACTGCTCGAGCGGTTTCGGAGGCACGGACTGAGCTTCACGCGCCGCTGTAGGAGGCGGACCGAGTCGCGCTTGCAGGACGCGAGCGATGACTGGTGGGGGATTCAATTCCCCAATCTTTTTGTCACCCGGCGCGCCCGCGTCGATCCACCATTGCAATAGTGCGATCTCGTCCTGGCTGGGCTGCGGCTTTCCATCCGGCGGCATGTGGTCGTCACTCGAAGGATCCAACTTCAAGCGTTTGATTAACTCACTGTCGCCGGATTTGCCCGCCACAATGACCGGGCCATTCTCGCCGCCTTTCAACGTCGCCGCGAGTGAATCGAGAAGCAGTTTGCCTTTCGACTTCTCCGGCCCATGACACGAGACGCAGTTCTTTTCGAGTATGGGTTGAACGACCGTCGCAAAAACCGGTTGCGACTTGAAATCCTTGGGTTGCGCCGAGACCTGCGTCACTTTGGTTTGACCGCCTCCCAGCCATGAACGCAACGGGCCGGGAGCATATCGGGCAAGATAATCACTGCCGTGGGTGAGCGATCCTCCGAAATGGCTGGCGATCACCAGCACGCCGAAAGAGCAATATAAAACGAAACGGTAGGCCTTTTTAACGTCCAGCCAATAGAACACTGCCGCCAAAACGCAGGCCGCACCGGTGCCGATGCCAGTCCATTTATGCAATTGCAGTAAATGCACGTCATAGCCGCTGGCCTGCGATAATAACAATCCACAGATGACCGTGAAGACGACCATGGGGACCGCAAATGCCAGAATTAAGCCGGTGTTGGCAGTCGCGTGTTTGAATCGCGGATACCGCCCCAGCACCTCCAGCAAAGTCAGCAGGACGATCAGCCCGATGGGCAAATGCACCAGCAGCACGTGCAGTCGCCCGAAGAGTAGTCCGATTTCGTGCAACCCGCTCACACCAGGATGCCTTTAACCGGATTCGCAGGCGCCTCGGTGCCCGTCAGTTTCTGGTCCAGCCCCTGGAAGCTGTAGGTAAGACGCTTATGGTCGATGCCCATGAGGTGCAGAATAGTGGCGTTGAGGTCGCGTATGTGAACCGGATCACGGACGATATTGTAGCTAAAGTCGTCCGTTTCGCCATACACGACTCCGCCTTTAACGCCGGCGCCAGCCATCCACATCGTGTAACAGCGCGGATGATGGTCACGGCCGTAATTGTCCCGGCGCAATTCCCCCTGGCAGTAGACCGTGCGGCCGAACTCGCCGCCCCACACCACCAGGGTTTCGTCCAGCAGCCCGCGTTGTTTGAGATCGAGGAGCAATCCTTTGCAAGCCTGGTCCACGTCCCGGCATTGCAGTGGCAGGTCGCGTGGCAGGTCGCCGTGGTGGTCCCATTCGCGATGCAGAATCTGAACCACGCGCACGCCGCGCTCGATGAGCCGGCGGGCCAGCAAAGCACTCGATGCAAACGTGCCGCGTTGCGTTACTTCAGGCCCGTAAAGCTCGAGCACTGACTGCGGCTCGTTGGAAATATCCACCAATTCCGGAATCGACGTTTGCATCCGGAAGGCCATCTCATATTGGGCAATGCGCGTTTGGATCTCGGGATCGTTCGTGCGCTCGAAAGTCGCCTGATTCAGTTTAGCCAGGCCATCAAGCACCAGACGGCGCGCGCCGGGGTCAACGCCTTCCGGGTTATCCAGGAACAACACGGGGTCGCCGGCGGCGCGCAAGGCCACGCCCTGATAACGCGAAGGCAGGAACCCCGAGCCCCAGAGCCGCTGATAGAGAGCCTGGGCATCGCGCTTGGCCGACCAGCGTGGAGTCATTACCACAAAGGAAGGCAAATTCTCGGCTTCGCTGCCCAACCCATAAGAAAGCCACGCGCCAATGCTGGGTTTGCCGGGGATTTGATTCCCAGTCAGGATGTAGGTGGACGCCGGATCGTGGTTGATGGCCTCCGTCCAGACCGTTCTGACTACGGCCAAATCATCCACAACCTGGGCCGTGTGAGGCAACAGCTCGCTAACGCGCGTTCCGCATTTGCCGTGCGGAGCAAATTTGTAAATCGAGGGAGCAATCGGGAACCGCTTCTGGCCCGACGTCATCGTGGTCAGTCGCTGGCCATTGCGAATCGAGTCCGGCAGATCTGAGTCGTACAACTCACTCAGTTTGGGTTTGTAATCCCAAAGATCGATCTGGGACGGCGCGCCGTTCATGAAGAGATAGATCAACCGGCGCGCTTTAGGGGCGAAATGCGGCAAGCCCGGCAGGCCAGGATGTGACCGAAACACTTTGGTTGGGGCAGCGTTCGCTTTGAATAAATCGGGGAACATCAGCGATGCCAGCGCGATGCGCCCTGCGGCCAGGCCGGTGTTCTTGAAAAACGCGCGCCGCGTCTGGTGCTGCCAAAAATTTGCCAACGGGTCCATGTGCTTCTTTGATGTTTGTTAGACGCTTCCGGTTCCGCGTTCGGTTACTGAAAAGCCGTTGAAACGGCCATTTCCCGCGACTTGAAAGCAGCGCAGGCCACCGAGCCCGCTGTATCGCCGACTTCCAGTCGGCAGGGTGTTCGACTGCGCACGGGCCGTCGCAGGTTGGAAACCTGCGATACAGCAGGCTCGGAGGCCTGCGCTACAGCCCGAACGCACGTTAAGAATGCCCGTAACATGGGATTAATTCTTCGTAACCACCTCGTCCAAATTGAGCATCAGGTTGCCGACCATGGTGTAAGCCGCAAGTTCCACCGGCGTAACGTCGGTTTCCACCGGCGATTCGCCCGCGGAAATGACCTTTTTCGCATCGTCGGTGTCCGCCGCATAGTGATTGCGCTGAGAGGCCAGTGAATCAGCCAGGATCGCGCTTTCGCTTTCCGTCGGGAACCGGGACGTGGCCAGGCGAAACCCATATCTCAGGCGGTCGGCATCGTCCTTCCCGCCCTCATGCAGCATTCGGTAGCCTAGATGACGCGCCGCTTCGAAATACGTCGTGCTGTTGAGCGTCATCAAAGCCTGCAGCGGTGTATTAGTCCGCTCGCGTCGCGCGCGGCATTGCTCGCGTGATGGCGCATCGAACGTCGTCATTAAGGGCGGCGCTGCCGTGCGCTTCCAGAAAATGTAAAGACTGCGGCGATAAAGCGCGTCGCCATGGTCCTGGGTGTATTTGGCCGTGTTGCTGGTGGTATAACCGACGGCTTCCCAAATCCCCGAGGGCTGATAGGGCCGCACGCCGCGTCCGCCCATTTTCAAATTCAGTATTCCGCCGATGAACAGCGCATTGTCGCGCAGCACTTCGGCGTCGAGCCGGTAACGCGGGCCGTGCGCCAGCAAGCGGTTTTCCGGGTCCATTTCCAGCACTTTCGGCGTCACGCGTGAATCCTGCCGGTAAGTCGCGGACGTGACCAGCAACCGCACCATTTGTTTCACGTCCCAGCCGTTGCGCATGAATTCGGTCGCCAGCCAATCCAGCAGCTCGGGATGCGACGGCCATTCGCCCTTGGTCCCAAAATCCTCGGCTGTTTTCACAATGCCGATACCGAAGAACTGCTGCCAAAGCCGGTTAACGGTGACGCGTGCAGTCAACGGATGCTTCGGATCGACGAGCCACCGCGCAAATGTGAGCCGATTGGTTACGTCGCTCTTGGGCAACGGGGGGAGGATCGACGGTACGCCAGGACCAACGGGTTCCCCATGCTTGTCATATTGCCCGCGGATGAGGATCCAGGCCGGGCGTGGCTTGTCCAGCTCGTGCGAAATCATCGTCGCGGGCTCTTCCTTTTCGATTTCTTCCCGCTTTTGTTTCAGCGACTTGATCTCCGACCGCAGCGGCGCCAGGGCGGACTTGGGATCCTCGTAAACCGAGGCCAGAAAGTATTCCCGCAGTTTCTGCTGATCCTCCGGCTGGCATTTAGTGGCATCTTTTTTGAGCAACTGCTTGATCGCGTCCGGCGCCATGGATTTATCGCCCAACCCACGCTCGAACTTTTGCCAGGCTACAAAAGAAACATCCGGGTCCTTTGCCGGATCACGGATCGTGTCCAGGCCGGCATCATCCCAGTAGGCGGTGCCACCGAACTGGGTGAAGGCCAGGCCCGTCACGCGAGCGCGCCCGGTAAAACCGAGTTTGGCGGCATCCACTTCGAGCCGCACCCATTTGCCGGTTTCCGGCAAGGCGCCAATTTGTATTTTGCTGCTCCCTTTTTCACCAAAAGGAATCGCGTCTTCATCGCCCCAATTCGCCCGGTTCCGCCACTCGTCCGTGTGATATTGCAGCATGATGGATTTGGGTGGGTCCTTCGGGTCGAGGTAGACGTAAGCGAAGAATTTGTCGCCGGTCCGCACGGTGAGCGGCTTGGCGGACTTGGTGAAAAAGGTCTGGTGCAGGCCCTTGCCGGTGCGGCGGAGCGAGCGTTCGCCGCCATGCACGGGTCCCTGGTCGCGTGTCACCCATTGATTTGCTTCCCCGTCGTTCGTGACATTCGCTTTGGCGGGGAAATCGTCGTCAACCCAGACGATTTCCTTCGGCTCCGGCGGGAGGGCATTGGTCAGCGTCGCCGGATCTGTATATTCGAGGCTGGCCAGCATAGTGTGGATTTGCTGATCGACCTCTTTGCGGTGCTGATCGAGATCGGCCAACTCCTTTTCCTGCTCGGGCGTGGGCAAAGGCATACTCGGCGGCGGTAGCAGCGCATTGCCGTCCATCGCCTTCTCCGAAATGTTGTTGAAGATGGAAAAAACCTCGTAGAACTCCTTTTGATAGATGGGGTCCAGCTTGTGATCGTGGCAAACCGCGCAGCCCATGGTCAGGCCCAGCCAGGCCGTCGAGGTTGCCTCGACGCGATCGACGGCGTAACGGACCTGGAATTCCTCGTCGATGGCCCCGCCTTCGCTGGTGGAAACGTTGCAGCGGTTGTAACCTGAAGCAATGAGCTGCTCGCGAGTCGGATTCGGCAACAGGTCGCCCGCCAACTGCCAGATAGTGAATTTGTCGTACGGCAGGTTCTTGTTAAAGGCGCTCACGACCCAGTCGCGGTACGGCCACATTGAACGCTCATTGTCGAGGTGCAGACCGTGCGTATCGCCATAGCGCGCGACGTCGAGCCAATAGCGGGCCATCTGTTCGCCATAATGAGACGACTCCAGCAGGCGATCGACCAAGCGCTCATAGGCGTCAGGTTGTTTATCCGCCAGGAACGCATCCACTTCCTCAGGCGTCGGCGGCAGGCCAGTTAGGTCCAACGTCAGTCGGCGAATCAGCGTTTCCTTGCTCGCCTCGGGTGAGGGCTCCAGTTGTTTGGCTTCGAGCGTCGCCAGGATGAAACGGTCCACGTCATTTCGGGGCCATTGAGTGTTCTGGACTGCCGGCACCGGCGGGCGCACCGGCGCTTCGAAAGCCCAATGCTTCTGGAACGCGCCGTCTTGCTCGATCCAGCGACGCAACGTTGCGATCTGCTCCGGCTTTAGTTTCTTGCCCGAATCAGGCGGCGGCATGATCACTTTCGGGTCCGTGGAACTGACTCGGCGCCAAAGCTCGCTGCCCGCGAGGTCGCGCGGTTTGACGGCCTGGTGGCCTTTGTGGTCGGCGACCATTCCATCCGCCGTATCGAGCCGGAGGTCCGCTTTGCGGCGGCCGATATCGAACCCGTGGCAGAGGAAACAATTGTCGCTGAGGATCGGGCGAACGTCGCGGTTGAACAGAATCGAGGAGTTGTCGGCACCAAAAGCGGCGCCAACAATTAACAACGTAGCCCCGAAGGCGGGCACGACTTTATGGGTTCTCGCGGCCGTAACTTTCACGCTGGCGATCCTGCTCGAGACCGGCGGCCCCGCGCCTCCCAAGCCCGGGCAAAATCCGGCGTCAATTTAACCTAAAACATACTCTCCCAACGACATTCGACAAGCTGAAATTTGGGATTAGCAAGGGTTTTGTAGAGGGACACGCATGTTTAAACAAATCTACAAACACGGGAACGTTGGTCTCCTCCGTATCTCTTTGGACTCACCTCCGTATCGGCCGGAATTGTCCTCCCGCACGCCGCAACTACCATGAAGGTGACCTGTGGTGAAATGCCCCCAGAGTCGCACGGTTATGAAATTGCCTTCATACAGTATTTTAATCGCCTTGCAATTGGCGGTGACCTGGTTCGCAACTGGACAGACCGACACTGATCGGGAGGCGCCCATCATTCTCGCCAACGCGTACCACGCCACGATTCCAAGTAACGACCCCAACAGGCCGGCCATCGCCATTTCTCCGCGCGTCCTGGATTTTGGCTCCGTGCCCGTCGGAAACATCAAAGAGCTTTCTTTCACGATTCGCAATATGGGTGCCGGAATTCTCACCGGCACGGCGAATGTCCCCGCGCCATTTAATATCTGCGAAGGCGGTGCCTATGTCCTCAAAGATCCGCAAGCGCAGGTAATCACGGTCCAGTTTGCGCCCAAGTCGATCGGCATGCACATGGCAGTGGTCCATCTTACCGACGGGGCTACGGTCACAGTAATGGGTTCCGCAGCCCCGGCTTTGCGCAAAGCCCCGGCGCGGCGTCATCAGTCGACCGACCCACCCGGTCTGAAGCTGATTGCCTGGAATTAAACCCGTTGCTAACAAGAACGGGTTACCTCACGGCGCCGTTAATTGGCAGCGATGCGAGCGGCCACTCACGGCGCATGCTGAACCTGCACCCGATAAAACGCTCTCCCACCGGCCCCGCCCTGCAAACTGAGATTAGTAATCCCACCCGTTCCTGCGAAAGCCGGGCCGTAAGCGGTCCAACTACCGGCGGAAAGATCAGGCGAAGTTTGCGGCTGGTACACAAAACCCTGCGGCGCGGTGAATCGAAATTGGCTGCGGTTGACAATTTGAAGTGTTGGAACCGGCAACGGGAAGAACTGCTTGATGATGTCCATCACCGGTTGGTCCGCCTGGGTCGGTAGGCCGATATTCGACGGCTCGATTGGAAAGAGCGGGCTGCTGCCCCACCACGGGCCGCCGCCCCAATAGGCCCACCCCAGCCACACGTCTGCGTTGGTCTGGATGTAGCCCAGCATGTTCGTCAATGCCAGGCCGCCGATGTTCGTGCCGCCGATCGCCGCGCCGGGAACCGCATATTCGCCTAGAAACCCTTTGAAATGGTTGCTGCGGGCCCAGGCCGTGAAGTTGGTAAGCCGCTCCCAACCGACGTCCGTGCTCACGATCGTCGTGTGCGTGCCTGAGCCGTCACTGTCCAGGTATTGGTGCACCTCGAACAGGTAATTGCTGCCGGGATCGACGATGCCCAGCATCGCCTGTGCGTTCGCCGCCCCGTTCCCGTCGGACTGCGACCACGTCCATGCGCCGGTGTACCGGTTGCCGGGCACAAAGACCAGGTTGGTAGCGCCGGCCGCGCGAACGGCGGCGAGCGCGGCGTTTTCAGCGCCGACCAATTGCGTTTCCGGCATCGAATCCGGTTCGTTGTTCAAGCCAAAGAAAACGTGGCTGTTCGTTCGATAAATCGCCGCGACCTGGTACCAGAAATTGGAGAAGTCGGAGTTGGGGACCGATGAGCCCACCAGCCCGTTCGTGGCGGTTTGAAACGAACTGCGCGGGTTGGGGTAGTAGCGCATGAAATTGTGCGGGTCCAGCAGCACGTAAACCCCATGCGCCGTAGCATAGGCAACGAAGGCATTCATGCGGCCTAGTTCCGTCGCGTCCAGGGCCGCGCTGTTGGTATGCTGCAAACGCTCCCACCGAAACGGCAGGCGAATGAAGTTCATTCCTTTGCTCTTGTAATAATCGACCTCCCCACTGGTGGGATACGTGTAATCCGTACCAAAAGTCCCCGGCAATTGGGTCATGCCGAACTCGGCGCAGGACAGATTAACTCCTGCGTACTGAATGTCCGCGGCAGCTGAAGGCGCCGGAATGCCCGCGGAAAGGGTTAGACACAAACACGAGCATTTGGAGATTCTCTTCAAACACGCTCTAAGGGCGGTCAGCATATGCGATGGTACGTCTACCCGGTCTTTTCCTCAAGTGCCGCCCGTTTCCGGTGGCTCGAGCCATCGAGAATTCGGGCCGCGGAAGTGCCCGTAGCGCAGGCCTCCGAGCCTGCTGTATCGCCGACCTCCGAGTCGGCGAACGCCCGAATGCTGCCAAGCCGTCTGAATCCGCTAGGTCTGCAGGCTAGGAAGCCTGCGACACAGCAGGCTCGGAGGCCTGCGCTACGGGTTGAGGAACTACGTTGCCGCGACAAACGGTTCGCCGGCGTATTAGCGTGGTCGGCGTCCATTGCTCAGTCTGCGGCGTCACCAAACGAAAGAATGTCTGGCTGGCAGGATCACCTCATCAAACTGCGAATTTGAATTCCGTCAAGGAGCATTCGTTACAGTTGATCGAAGCAACGGACAAACAAAGATCAGATGGCGAGATTGTTAGTTCGCGGCCAATTGGTGCCGCATTGTCTTTACCTTCACTGGACCCGGGCGCGGTAGAAGCGACAGTTGAAACTGGAGGCGTTCGGATCACTGAAGAACAGCGGCCCCGAGCCAAGGGTATTCGTCGCGAGAGCGGTCCAAAATTCAGTCGGTTCCCGGCAAACGCAGTCTCCCGACGTTTATGGAACTAATTGATTGCGTTCTTTCGCCGAAAAAGTCAAGCCAAATTGTATTCCATCAAGGCGGCGCGCGCCACTTAGTTTAGGATCTCGCACCAATGGGCGGGGCAGAAAAAACTGGCGCACATCTCGACAATTGGCATTGAGAGGTTGACAAATCCACGCACGAGGACTCTGCGTTCAGCCTTTGTAATGGTTAAACATGCCGGCCAGCAAGATCACTTCGGGATGTGCCGCCGCCAGGCGCGGCAGCACCAGCCGGATGCGCGAACGGTAAGCCGCCAGTTTCTCTCCCAGCGGGCGCAGATCGTCCACTTTGTCCCAGTGGAGCCGCTTGAGATCCAGCACCAGTCGGCTTTGGGTCCGCGCCAGCGAATGATGGAGGCGCTGGCCCAGGCTCGCCGCCTCGGAAGCGGACAGGGCGCCTTCCAGCCGCAAGCACACCTGCTCGTGGGCGGGCTGCAAATCTACCTGAATGGAAAGTTCTGGGACCGGCGATTTGCGGCGGAACTCTTCCCAGAGTTCGAACCCGGCCCAGCGCTTGTCCGGCAGCCGGTAAGCGGCGCGTGTGAGGCGGGGATGCTGAAACAGATCTAGTTTCAACGTCAGGCTGGTCCACACCGCGGCCCCGACGGCAAGGACGGCTTTGAGGCGTTCGCGGGCCGAAGGCGCGCCTAACACCGCGTGGAGGCGCCGTTCCAAGCCGCTAATCCAGCGGCGCACTCTCAAGTTCGGGCCGAGGAGCCTGCCAGCCAGAAACACCGGGTAGGCCGCCCGCAAATCCTTCGCGAAACGCTCGGCCTTGCGACGCAACTGCGGGTTGGGCGAATGGCTGAGCTTCTCGTAGCCGAGCAGGCGCGTTTCCAGCACCCGGAAGATGCTCGGTCCCAGCCGCTGGAAATCGTCTTCGAAACACTGCCGCTGCAGGCCCTCGATCGCCTCCGGCGCCAACGTCGGGTGCTTGATCATGGTCGTGAACCCGTCCGCCCGGCGGTAGAACAAATCCATGTCCTTCGTGTAAACCTCCTGCAGCAGATTCTCCCGGATGACGCGCTCGTAAAACGGCGTGCCCGGAACGGGGCCATAAATCAGGAACTGCGCCAGCGCCGGCTTGAGCCGGAGCAGCCCGTCCAATTCCTCCGCCACGACCTGCGGCGTCTGGTAGTCAAATCCGACAATCATCGACGCCAGCACCGTGATGCCGTGTTCGCGGAATTCGGTGAAGATCTCTTCCGCGGTCCGTCCTTGCTGTTTGGCGTAGCCGGAACGCGTCCCCTCGTAGCCGATCCAGAACCCGTCGATCCCCATCTCCAAAACCTCTTCGACCGTGTACTGGCTGATGGCTTTGATGCTGGAAAAGACAAAGATCGAAAGGGTCCTCCCGCTCTTGAGCACGCAATCGCGGAATTCCATCGCCCGCTTGCGGTTGAGCAGGAAATCTTCGTCCAGTATCGAAAATACCATCTCCGGATCCAGTTCGAGGTAGCGTTCCATCACCGCGAAGATGTCTTTGCCCTCCGGCAGGAGCTTAATGTGTTTGCGGGCGAAAAAATGGGAGGTGCAGCAAAAATCGCAACCGTTCGGGCAGCCCAGGCCGGCAAAGACCATCCCCGTGCTCGAAACCTTCTGTCCAAACACCTTGAGACGGCTCACGATCAGCGGGTGCCGGTACGGCATCGCAATTTCAGGTTCACCCAGCAGCCGGCGCATGAAGGCCACCCCTTCCTCGCGGCAGATGTAGTCCGCGTAAGGCTTGAGCAGCTCGTCTTTTAGCACTGTCCCGTAACCGCCCAGCACGATCTTGCTCTGCGGCGCGTATTGGCGGATCAAAGCCACCGTCTCCTTCATCTTGTGCATCACCGCCATGATGAAGCACACGCCGACGTAATCGTAACCCTTCTTGAGTTCGCGGATCAGCTCGGCTTTAGACGGGTAGTGCAGCACCACGGTCGGGGCATCGAGGTTTTCCGCGATGTAATCCAGAGCGAATTGAGCATGCACCGCGCGCGGGCTGAAGAGCCCCTGGGCCCGCGTCACCTGCCGGTGAAGCAGCTCGTAGCCCACCGAGGGGGCGTCGCCGTGTTTCGGGCCCAATGGCCGGCACACGCTGGTCAAAAGCATTTTCTTTCGGGTCGGCATAAATTCATTCTCGCACCACGCCATCTATTCGACGGAACTCGCGCACTTATCGCGAAGCCTTATGTCTGCGGCGGGTCACCACTCACGATGAAAGCCTCGCTAAGAGATTCGCAAAGGCAACAGAGGCGCCGAAGTCTCAGAATGCTTGACCATCCTAAACGTCACGACAGCGAACACAAGCTGCAACTTTGCGCACGGGCCTGATTTTGAACGATGGGCAAGTGCGGGCGTCCCCGCCTGCGGGTTGTGGCGGCGTCCCGCCGGCACAAATCGGCGCGGGACGCCCCCTCGAACTCGCGGCCGGGACGGCCGCGCTACGCTTATTGCCCGTCGGTCTAAATCACAACGCTTTGGGCATCCGACCCGTCAGATCGCGCCACAGAAGGAAAAGGATCAAGCATTAGAAGACGCTACTGGTTAACTGCATCCGGCATTGGCCCCCGCCAAAGTTTAATAACGGTTGGTTGCGACGCGATCAATGCAAACGGACCGGCTATGGTGTTGGGGCCACGCCGAGGGTTTCCGAAGAAGTCCCGGTTGACCAGTTGCATCAGTTCACACGCGGGCAGATTCGTAGCGGACAGCGTCAGCTCCAGCTTGTCGCGGTCGAACGCGATGATCATGCCGTCCGACACATTGCCGGTTACTTTGGAGGGCTTGCCGGCAAACACGTTCCACCAACCGTTCCGAAACAGCAGGTTATTGGAGACCTGGTGGAGGCCATACTCCGGTTCGTGGTCTCCGATCCGCCGTGTCGTCATTTGCCCGTGCAGGTTCAAGCCCGCGCTGGTGCACCGGCCGACCAGATTGTGCGCGAATATCTGGCGGCAGCTATCGTGCTCGTAAATGCCCGGGCCGCGCGTGCCCCAGACTACGTTCTGATCGATCAGGTTCGGCACGTAAGAGGCCTCGACGAATATGGCCCCGGCGCCGCTGTTCGCGTTGACGACGATGTTCTGGCAGCAGCGCGAATTGCGGTTATCCCAATCCATCCAGATGCCCGAACCGTGCAACGTGTCCAGGATCAGGTTGCGCCGAATCAGATTATGAACATTCAGGTGGGTCTTGATACCCGCCGTTTCAAACAGCAGCTCCGCCGGATGAAATGCATTGCGCTGAAGCAGATTGTCCTCGATCAACAGGCCGAAATTGCTGCCATTGCCCATCCCGGCGATGCCGCAGATCCCGCAATCGCTGACCCGGTTTCGCCGCACGATATGGAATCCGGCCGACGGCGGCTGCGGCCATTGAAACAATTGGATCCCGACATCAATTCCCACCCCATTCACCTGCCGCACGGTGTTGTCTTCAATGATCCAGTGATGTCCGCGGGTGGTGGAAATTGCTCCAACCTGCTCCCAGGGAAACGGCCCGGCGGCTTGTTCGACGACAAAACCTTTTACGCGAATGTATCCCAGCCCAATGTTCTCCGGCGCGAAGATTGTTTCCTGCGTGGTGATTTCGACGAGCGCCTGCTCGGGCCGGGCATTGTCAAAAAAAGTGGCGTAGAGCACCTGGTTAGTGCGGTCGACCCAATAGCAGCCCTGGCTTTGGTTGAGAGCGGAGCGGTTGCCGACCTGGTTCAAGCGACGTCCGTCCTGAAAAACCAACCCGCGCGGCAGGTTGGCCGGCGCCCGGCCTTTCATCAGGGCGGCAAAGTCCATGATCGCGAACTGCCGCGCTGTGACATTGTCCGTATCAAACGGATTGTAGCCGGTGAAATATTCGGGTTCGAGACGTGCCCGCCAAATCCGTGTCGAGATGCTCGAATCATCCGCCACCCACGGTTCATGAAAGACACGTGAACCTTTGAGGACCACTCGTGCGCCCGGGGCCGCCTCGTAGCTGATCATCTGGTCCGGTCCGGTGCCGCTTTGCGCCGGGGAAATTCGTTCCCGGTAAACTCCAGCGGCCACAAGTACGCGTTCACCCGGGCCGGCCACTTGGGCTGCCCGGTTGATCGTGGCAAAAGGTTGTGCTTCAGTTCCCGGGTTTTCATCCGAGGCCTTTGGATTCGACCCGTCCACATACCAGGTGCGGGTGAACTTGAGCGGCGCTTCCCAGGTTTTGAATTCTGCGCCATCCGGGAGCAGCACGGGTGGGTCGAGGCTCTTGAGGTCCTGGCCAGAAGCGCCCACTGCCACAACCACTGCGAATGAGAATAGAAGGAACCGAAACAACCGTAACAACGCACGCGTTTTCATGGGTTTCACTAATCTGTACTACAGGCTGTTCGACAAGCAAAAAGCCGATCGCTCACGCATACCACAAATCGATATGCTACGAAGAAGGAACAAGAGCAAACAGAGTTACCAGAGAAAACTTGTCGGCCCCTCTGTTTTCTCTGTTTGCTCCTGTTAATCGGACGCCTGAGCTTGCGCCGGCTTAGGAAAAGCATGAACAGGAGCAAACAGAGGAAACGGAGAACTATTGGACTCGTTGCGTCATATACATTTAGTTTTATTGATTTGACGCGTGTTTATATTAAGAATCCCAGCTATGCATCCGTTGTTTGCGAAAGCAGAGGGTTTAACTGAGAGAATCATTGCAGCGGCGATTGAGGTCCATCAACAAAGAGCCGGGTTTGATTGAGTCTATATACGAATGGTGTTTGTTGAAGGAACTGAAACTGCGAAGCCTCGCTTGCACGAGCCAAAAAGTGATTTGGATCGAGTATAAGGCTTTAGGCGCGAGGAGCCGTTACGGTTCGATGTCTTGGTGGAAGGTTGCGTTTTGGTGGAAGCGAAGGCAGTGGAGAAGGTCGTGCCCATTCACAAGGCCCAACTGCTTAGCTATATGAAGCTGCTCGATGTTCCGCTTGGATTGTTGATCAATTTTCACGAAATGAAAGTGATCGACGGGGTACACCGTCTGATTTTGTCGGGAGCGAATATGTGATTTCCTCTGTTTTCTCTGTTTGCTCCTGTTAATCGGTTGGCCGGCGTAGTAGGGTGGACGCCATGCACCGGCCAGAGCGACTCAAATCGTTTTCCAGAGCGGCAATGGCAGGCGTCTTGGCGGCGTGTGCTGTCCTCTGTATGGCGGCATCGCAGGCCGTGGCAGCGGCCGCGCCGGCCAAACCCAATTTCATCCTCATCCTGGCCGACGATATGGGCTACGGCGACATCGGGCCGTTTGGGTCGACCAAAAACCGGACGCCAAACCTCGATCGCCTGGCGCACGAAGGCATGCGGCTTACCAGCTTCTACGGCGCACCGGTTTGCACGCCTTCCCGGGCGCAAATCCTAACCGGCTGCTACGCCAAACGCGTTTCACTGCCCAACGTGCTGTCGCCGGCCGCGCCGATTGGGCTGAGCACGCGCGAGCACACAATCGCCGAACTGCTCAAAGCGCAGGGCTACGCCACCATCGCCATCGGCAAATGGCATGTGGGAGATGCGCCTGAGTTTCTGCCGACGCATCATGGGTTCGATAGTTATTTCGGGCTCCCTTACTCGAATGACATGGGTGGCCCGACTGATTTGAAAAAAGCGTGGCGTCAGCGCCGTCCTCCGCTCCCGCTCGTTGAAAACGACAAGGTTGCCGAGACCGTAACGCCCGAAGGCCAGAACCGGCTGACCGGGCGATACACTGTTGAAGCAGTGAAATTCGTGCGTGCTCACAAGGACACGCCGTTCTTGCTGTACCTGCCGCACACGGCCGTGCACGTGCCGATTCATCCCGGTGACAAGTTCCGCGGCCGCTCCCCGTACGGCATTTACAACGATTGGGTGGAAGAAGTGGATTGGAGCGTTGGCCAGGTGCTCGATACCGTGCGCGAGCTCGGCCTCGCGGAACGCACGCTCGTGGTGTTTACCAGCGACAACGGACCCTGGCTGATACAGGGCACCAATGCGGGCACGGCCGGCCCGTTGCGCGGCGGTAAGGGTGGCACATTTGAAGGGGGAGTGCGCGAACCCACCATCGCCTGGTGGCCCGGCAAAATCTCCGCCGGCAGCAGCAGTGACGCGGTCGCTGCCAATTTCGATTTCTTGCCGACGTTCGTAAGCCTGGCTGGCGGCAAATTGCCGACCGCTAATAAAATCGATGGCAGGGATCTCTCGCCATTGTTGTTGGGGCGCACCAAAACGTCACCGCACAAGTCGCATTTTTATTTTTCGGCCAACGCCCTGCAGGCCGTGCGATCCGGTCCCTGGAAACTGGCCGTCGCGCCGCAAAGCGAAGGATTGGGCAAACCGGCGCCACCAAAGTCCGAGTTCACGCAGACCCTCTACGACCTCGATTCAGACATCGGCGAGCGGCATGACGTCGCAGCGCAACATCCGGAAGTAGTGAAGGAGCTGCAAGGGATGGTCGCCGAGATGGATGCGGATCTTGGACTCACGAAACTGGGGCCCGGGGTGCGTCCGCCGGGCCGCGTGGCCCACCCTGTAGGCCTTTGGCTGTCCGGTCAGGCGCCCACGCCCGACGAACTGGCGGCTCATTACGATTTGAACGAACTGGACAAACTCGCGATAGGCGACGTCCTCGGCCAGGGTGAAGCGCCGCAGATTGGCGGCAAGCCGTTGACCATTTCCGCTGAAGTGCAATCCGAATCACCCGAAGGCGTAATCGTGGCGCAAGGCGGCAGTCTCAACGGATATGCGCTCCACCTGCACGCGGGTAAGCCGGTCTTTACGGTGCGTGTGGCAGGCGATGTTAGTTCCATCTCCGCGCCGGAAAAGCCGGGCGGCCGTTTCCGCGTTGAGGCACGGCTGGATCGCGATGGCACGCTAAGCCTTGCGGTGGATGGGAAGAACGTAGCTCACGGCAAAGCCGCCGGCGTCATTCCAGCCCAACCGCATGAGGATTTCTGCGTCGGCTTCGATAACGGCCGGCCGGTGGGCGATTATGATGGCAAGGCGCACTTTCACGGAACCATCTCCAATCTGAAAGTGACAACGGAGTGATTCGGGCGAACAAGGCATAGCCATCAGGCTATAAACCCTGATTGCGCAAAACCTTTACGTCGTGGCGGCTTAGCGTGATGCTGACGTTGTTGCTGAACCAACGATTTATGTTCGGTGGCAATAGTTGTTTCCACGCCAAGACGCGAAGACGCGAAGGTTTTCTTTATCCGACCATTGAGGATCCGTGGGGACACCTCCTCTGGAAACGCGCTTGAGTTTATGCTAAGCTTCGCGCACCCCATACATTATGAAGCCCACCGCCCCTTTTCTTGGCTTGAGCACGGCAGCACTGCTTCTGTTCGCTTACGGCTCGGACTACGC
The DNA here is from genome assembly GCA_964623885.1 of uncultured Verrucomicrobiota bacterium. Taxonomy (GTDB): domain Bacteria; phylum Verrucomicrobiota; class Verrucomicrobiia; order Limisphaerales; family UBA8199; genus CAZUVM01. The sequence continues at coordinate 90,353 of CAZUVM010000227.1, read as the reverse complement.
GGCTGACCACACCGCCCGCAAAGGCCAAACCATGGCCGAAGTGCTCGCTGCCTCCCAACCCAGCGACTGGCGCCCACTCGACCCCGAGAAAACGCTCTACCTGGAACTTGCCGCCGGCCGCGTTGTCATTGAACTGGCCCCCGACTTTGCTCCGCGGCACGTGGCCAATGTCAAAGCGCTGGCGCGCGAACATTATTACGACGCCCTGGCCATCGTTCGCGTCCAGGACAATTACGTCGCCCAATGGGCCGACCCCAACGCAGGTAGACACCAGACAACTCACAAAATTGAGCACGCGCAGCGCACTCTGCCCGCCGAATTTGAGCGTGCGCTCGACTCGAAGCTGCCCTTCACACGATTGCCTGACGGCGACGTTTATGCGCCCGAGGTCGGGTTCTCCGAGGGCTTTCCCGTCGCGCGCGACAAGCACAGCGGCAAAATGTGGCTCGTACATTCTTACGGTATGATGGGGGCCGGGCGCGACGATCCGCCCGACAGTGCCGGCGGAACAGAGCTGTATGTCGTCATCGGCCAGGCCCCGCGCCACCTGGATCGTAACGTAACGCTACTTGGCCGTGTGGTCCGGGGCATGGAGTTGCTGTCCGCTTTGCCGCGCGGCACGGGGCCGATGGGTTTCTACGAAAAGCCCGAGCAGTGTGTGCCCATCAAGGCGATTCGCGTTGCCGCGGACGTCCCGGTATCCGAGCGCACCGCCCTGGAAGTTCTGCGGACCGACACGCCGACTTTCCAGCGCTTGATCGAATCGCGCCGCAACCGCGCGGAACCCTGGTTCCAAGTCCAGGCCGGTCGCATTGAAATCAGCAACGTGCCAATCCCGGTGCGCTAGAAGAAATCCGAAGTTCGAAATCCGAAGGCCGAAAGAAGGCCGAAATCCGAGTTCCGAAAAACAAGCCGAGCCCGACGGGCTTGTAATTCATGTTCGGAGAAGGCAACATCCAGCTATGTCCTCAATTGGCTCCACGACTGAACAGACTGCCGTAATGCCCCCAAGTTCAGGTGTTGGCGCGCCGACCTCCCTGCAACGAATCATGTCCATCGACGCCTTGAGAGGCATGGATATGTTCTTCATCGTCGGCATGGAGGAGGTGTTTGAAGCGCTGTCGAAAATGTTTCCGATGTCGCCGAGCCTGAATGACAGGCTGCAGCACGCGCCCTGGGCCGGGTTTCACTTTTACGATCTGATTTTCCCGCTGTTCGCGTTTATCATTGGCACCTCGCTGGTCTTTTCCATTTCGAAGTCGATTGCGATGGAAGGTAAGAACGCGGCCTCCGGCAAGATTCTCAAGCGCAGTCTGATTCTCTTCATTCTTGGCGTGCTGTATTACGAGGGCATCGGAGAAGGCGTCCAGCATATCCGGTTGCTGGGTGTGCTCCAGCGCCTGGCGCTAGGCTATTGCGGCGCGGGTCTGGCGTTTGTATGGCTCAGCCCGCGCAAGCTCCTCGCGCTCACGGTTTCGTTGCTGGTTGGTTATTGGCTGATGCTGGTTTTCATCCCGGTGCCGGGTTTCGGAGCCGGCGACTTTGCCGAAGGCCATAATCTCACCAACTGGGTCGACAAAATGTACCTGCCGCTTCGCAAGTGGGATGGGGACCATGATCCGGAGGGCCTGCTGAGCACACTACCGGCCATTGCTACCTGCTTGCTGGGAGTATTCGCGGGCCTGCTGCTCAAGAATCCCGCCGTGGAACTTGGTCGAAAGGTTCGGCTGCTGGCTGCGTGGGGCTGCGCCGGCGTTGCAGCCGGCCTCCTTTGGCATCTTCAATTCCCAATCATCAAAAAGATTTGGACGTCATCGTTTGTTCTTTTCACCGGCGGCATTAGTTCGCTGTTGCTCGCGTTATTCTACTACGTGATCGACATCAAGAACCATCGCGACTGGTGCCGGCCATTTGTCTGGATCGGGATGAACTCAATTACCATCTATCTGATCGTCCGCTTCGTGAAACTGGATGAGATCGCCAAGTGCTTCGTCGGCGGCGAAATCCACTCCGGGCTGGAGAATATGCATCGCGGCATGGGCGACCTGGTCACCGCGCTGCTGGCGCTTTGCTTTTCGTTTCTAATTTGCCGGTTTCTGTTTCAGCGCAAGATATTCCTGCGGGTGTGACTGGGGTTACAAAAGGGTGAGCTGAGATTCGACGCGCGTTACAGCTGGCGCAGACGCGCTCCGTTCAAACTCGGGGAGTCGCAGGACGCGATAACGGTGGGTCCAGGGATCGATGCGGCAGATGGCCTGGTACTCGCATTGGTCGCAGGCGATAATCGTGCTTTTACGAAAGGGGGAAACTTCAGTGTCGCCGGCAAAAATGCGGCGGCCCATTTGCTTAAGACTGGTTTCGACGGAATCGAGGAGGGCCAAGAAGTCAGCGGTGCCCATCGCCTCGGCTGAATTTTTGTAGATCTGGCCGTCCTGGGTGAGGCGGTAATTGAACTGGTCGCCCTCCTGAGCGTCAGGTCGGGCGTCGAGCTGGCGCAGTGCGCTCAGGTCGAACCGCCCAGAGTGCCGGCAGGCGAGCTTGCGCGCCTGCTCCGGGTCCGCGAGCGCAAGCCGGCGATTGGCTTCGCGGGGCGGACGCCCCTGGAGGTTGACATAAAAGACGCCAACGGGAACCAGACGCGGGACACCGAACAGCCGGCGCGGCTCCGGCCATCGGCGCAGCACGCTAAGATAGGCCAGCAATTGCAACTGCAGCCCGTGAGCGAGCAGGACCGGGTCGAGTTGCTTGCGGCTGGATTTGTAATCGACCACCACGCAAAGGGCTGCGTCGGCACCAGGCACCGGACAGAGATCTACACGGTCGATACGGCCATGCAGTTCGACTAACCGGCCCTGGCCGAGGTCGATGGTCCAGGCCGGCGCGGCATCATTGCTGCCATAGGGCAATTCCACAGCCACGGGGTCAAAGCGATACTGGCTGCGCATCCAGTCCACGAGCGTGGCGACAAAGTCCTGCAGTGATTCGGTCAGGCTCGAAGCGAGAAACCGGGTTTGGTCGCTGGCCTGCAGCAGACCATCGCGGTATCCGGCAACCAGGCTGCGGGCAATCGCGCCGATCCGGTCGCGAGCCTCCCCGGGCGTGAGGTCGCGCCAGTGTTTGGCTTCTATATCCAATTGCTCATGGAACAAGGCGAGCACCTCGTGCTGGAAAGAGCCTTGCTCTTTGCGATCCAGCTCAAAGAGCTTCCGTTCTTCGGCCCGAAGACCCGAATGGACGAAGAACTTGAACGGGCACGCGGCAAATTGTTCGAGGCGGCTCACAGAGGTTTTAAGGGCAGGGCCGTGCAGCCGGGCCGCCCATTCAGAGGAAAGGATATCTGGTGCGTCACCAGGCTGTTGAAAGCGGCTCAACGTTTCGAGGACCGCCGCAACCTGTGGCAGGGAGCGGAATGACGGCGGGGCGCCTTTTTCTGATTTCAACAATGGCGCGATGAGGTCGCTGACGTGCTCGGCATCCTCCAGTGCGACACACCGCGAAACGGTTTCGACGGGCAGGGCAGGGAACAGTTCCTGGATGCGCGCAAAAAATGGCGAAGGGTTCAAGGGAGCGCCTTGTGCCGAGCGCTGGCTGCAGGACAGAACCAGGCGATCGCGCGCGCGAGTGCAGGCGATGTACGCAAAAAAACGCTCGCGCCCCAGTTGATGCCGCGCACCGGTGCCCATGAGCGCCCCGTGCTTCTCGAGGATCAGCCGGTCGGCTTCGGTCAACAGGATCGGGCCGCGCGGGTGTGCCGGGAAAACGCCTTCGTTGAGGCCGAGGACCACAACCAGCTTGAGGTCGGGATTACGGGATCGGTCGATGGCACCAATGAGCACTTGATCGAGCGCCGGCGGAATCACGCCCACGCTGAGACCACCCAGGCCGGCTTCGAGGATGGGCAGCCACTCACGAAGGGGCAGCCGTTCTACCGGGAAAGCCCGGTCGAGGTTTTCGAGCCAGGCATTCATCTCATCCCAAACCGTCATATGCACCGAAGCCGGCCGGCGGAACTCATGATGAGAAAGCTCGGCATTTGCCCACTTTTCAAGCCGCTCTTCCACCCCAAGATCATTCCAGAACTCGCGCAAAGCCTTGGCCAACTGAGTGCCGGTCGGCTGCTGCCGGTCGATACTCAGTGCCAACCGATGGAACGGCGGCACCACACGATGCTGAAGATCGGCAAGCCAGCGGTTTTGCTCCGGCCCGCCAGGCAAGACCAGCGGCTTGAGCCATATGGCCCCTCGCCAGCCGCGCGCCAACGCTTCGTTTTCGAGCCGATCGATCTCCTCTTCGGCAACCGGCGCCAGGCCGGTCTTGAGCGCCGCGAACCAGTCCTCGAGTTGCCAGCCGAAGGCAACGGTCCGCAGCGCGCTGCGGGTCAACTCGGCCAAGGGGTGATGCGCAACGGATTCGCGGTGGTCCACAAAACAGGGGATTTCGTATCGGGCGAAAACACGCTGCAACACCTGCTGATAGCGCTCCAGTCTGCGCACCAGCACCGCGGTTTCCCGGTACCGCCCGCCGGCGCGCACGTGCCGGAGGATTTCGCGCCCCGCCAGAACTGCTTCGTTCTCGGCATCCACGCATATGGCGAGGCGAAGATGGTTTTCAACTTTTGATGTTTTATTTTCGATTTTTGATTGAGGGGCAGCATACGGTGTCGGATCGGCCCAGAATTGCTCGAGGTGCTCTAGAATAGGATTGGCGGCGAACCGATTCTGTTGGGGCTGCCTGGGCAACACTTCCGTGATCAACTCGGCGCCGGGAACGGCGGCGAGACGATCGCGGCAAGACTCGAATGTCTGTTGAATTACCGACCAGCTCGACAGCCAGGAATATTTCGCCGACGCGGCACAATCGAGGCAAAACGCCAGGGTCGCGCGGTCACAGGAAGGCATTAGCGCGGCAAGCAGGTCGAGTTCCTGGCGGGAGAATTCGGCAAAACCGTCCAGCCAGAGCGAGCAGGAACTGCCCAAGGCCGGTCTGGCGTCCCTGGGAAGGTCGCGCAGGACGGCAGCGGCGGAGCTCAGGAGAGTATCGACGTCTTGCAATTGATGGCCTTTGAGCCAATCCAGATAGTCCTGCAGGAGCGCAGCGAGATCTTCCAGCTTCAGCACCAATGGTTGGGGTTGGACCACGCGGCGGGCCAGGTCGCGGAGCGTTTCTGGAGAAAGCTGATCGCGTTGCAGTTCGCTAAGGACCTGGCTCAGTTCCTGGGCGAAGCCGGTCAGCCGCGCGCTGGCCCGAAAGAGCTTTAACTGGGCGACCTTCCTCGAAAGCAACCCGCGCAACACCATGACGCGGCCTTGTTCGTCGAGCATTTGGGGTAGCAGCCGGCCGGCCTGTTGAAAAACGAAATGGGCCAGGCGCTCGAACGAAAAGATCCGCAGCCGGGTGTATCCGGCAATGGAAGATTCAGCCAGGAGCTGCCGTTCCAATTGATAAGTCGCCTGCTTCGGAGCGATAAAAAGCAAAGGCGGACCTTGCGGAGTTGCGGTCAACGCCTCCCGCACTTCAGCGAGGCAGCGATAGGTTTTGCCGCTCCCGGCGGGTCCTAAAAGAAACCGGATCTGCACGGGTTGAATTGTGGCGCAGCGATCAGCTGCGGCGCAAGCCTGAGCGTCAGCTTAGACCTCGACGGTTTCGCCGGGTTTGGGTTGCAGGACCTTGATGCGTGGAAAACGGTCGTGAATCCGGGAGGCGAACCAGTTTCGAGCTTCGGTCTCGCCGTGGGTTAACAATACGGTGTTCGGCTCGACCTTGCCAACGAAGTCGAGGAGATCCTCACGATTGGCGTGGGCGGTGAGGTCGAAATCTTCCAACTCGCACCGACGGGTGAGCTGTCCCCCGCTGGGGCTGAACGTGAAGGGCTCGCCGGGCTTGGCGGCACGGAGCCGACCACCGGGCGTGTCAGGATCGGTGTAGCCCACAAAAAAGATGGCTTGGCGTTCATCGCCGGCCATGCGCAATGCGAGATCGTGGGCGGCGGTGTTTTCACTCATCATTCCGGCGGTGATGACGAAAATGCGCCCGCCGGTAAGCCGCATGGTTTCGGCCTGGCCCGCTTCCAGCACGACCAGATTCAGCGCCTCGTGTAGTTGAAGATTGGGGTATTGCCGGTGCGTGCGGTGGGCTTCGAGGTCGTAGATTTCGGTGAAAACCCGGCCCAGGCCACCGATGTAGATGGGTTGACGTCGAAGCTTGCCTTCGGCCATGAGGATTGCAAGCAACGCAAGGATCTCTTGTGTCCGACCGAGAGCGAACGTTGGAATGAGGACGGACCCTTTGCGAGCGAGCACTCGCTCAATCGCGTCGGTCAGCCGCTGAATTTCGGATTCGCGGTTGAATCCGGGCGGCAACGATCGGTCGCCGCGGGTGGTCTCCATCAGGAGGACACCGGCACGCACATCCTCAAATCTGGCGGCTTTGAGCAAGGTTTGGTTGTGGAAACAAACGTCGCCGGTATAGAAGAGCGTTTCCTGCTGCCCCCGCACCATCAGACCCGCGGAACCGAGGGCGTGACCGGCGTCGTAGAATTCCAGTGTGGGCGACAGAAACCCGGCGCGAGATTTGGGGAACACCGCCCAGTCAATTTCGCGGTTGTACTTGAAGCCCTGGAACAGAGGTTCGATGTCTTCGACCTGATCGTGAGTGAAGAGCGGATATTCACGAATACCGCACTCGTCGCGCTGCCGGGTCATCACGTTTACCGAATTGTGCAGCACCCGTTCGGCGAGGAAATAGCTCAATTCGCTCATGAGCACGTGCGCCTGGGGCCAGTATTGCAGCGCGACCGGAAGCGCCCCGACATGATCGTGGTGACAGTGAGAAATAGCGACGGCGTCGAGGTCCTGTTCCTTCACGCGATCAAACATCGGCAAGCCGGCGCGGCCCTCGCGCTTCGGGTGTACCCCGGCATCCATCAGCAATCGATGGCCGTCGATTTCGACGAACCAGGCGGAAGCGCCGATATCGATGTCGGGATTAAGGTTTGTAATCTTCAACGCCTACTTTGGCGCCGCCGCTTCCTTCGTGCGCTTGTCCATGTCTTGCATCAACTCCATTGGATTGGAGTACTCGGTAAACCCGGCGGGCGGGTCAAAGAGCTTGGCTTCAGGTTTGTCGAACTTGATCTCACGGAAAAGAATGAATGAAGTATTGCCATGGTCCTCGGTTTGGATTTGAACGGGGAAATCCTTCAAATCGGTCGCGTTCCAAGCGGTGGCTTCGGTTTTCTGCCCGTTGTCCTGCGTAATCACTACCTTGTTTTTCACGCACGGATGGCCGTCGATGGTTTCTTTGCCGGCTTCCGTTTTGCTCAATTTTGGCGTGCTAAAAGCAGAATCTGCGTCGGCTTTGGACATCGGCATTGCCATTAAGACTTTGGCTTCCGGGTAGATGACGTAGATCATTTTTTTATCGGGGCGGATGATGCTAGTAACAGTAGCCATGCCCATTTTTTTGAGCTGATCAGCTGCCCCCCGCGGCATGTCGCGGTTAGTCATGGTGGCCATATTAACCTCCACTCGCACCTGCTGGTCGAGCAACGCAAAATCAAGAGTCATACCGACGATTTCTTTTTGATTTGAGTCCAGCACGCGCACATTGGCCTTGGAGCTGAATGCCTTTACGTCGCCAAACAACTTGGTCAGCAAGGCGTTCATGCCTCCAACCGGGCCCGCACCCGGCATTTGCGCGTGAGCCGCAAACCCTGCCAAAGCAGCAGTAACAGCGCAGAAAAGTTTCATTCCAGGGAGAATTGCTTTCATTGCCTGATTTTTAAGAAACATAGCCTTTTCGGCTTAGTTAACCAGAAATATCTGGGTTCGTTCCGAGAGAAGGAGGGTGACAACGATGTGCGGGGCAAACGAGGAGCGACAAGCAAAGCGACGATGGGTACGGCCACGATTAGGGCATGCTTGATTTGACGGTATGGCACGATACGATGTCACCGTGCGTGCTCCCCGGAACCGCCTGAGCTTTATTGCCGCACTGCTGGTGCTCGGGTCAGGGTTTATCGCACGGCAAATCCTCGCGGCGACTAATGCCTCACCCTGGTTGCGCCAAACCTGGTCATCCGCCGAAGGCCTCCCAAACAATACCGTGGTCGGCATGGCACAAACACAGGATGGGTTTATCTGGCTGGGCACACCGGTTGGCCTGGCCAGGTTCGACGGTCTCAGTTTCGATGAATTCTCCTCGACAAATTTTGTCGCGCTGCCCAACCGGGGGATCGTCGCCCTGTCGCCGGGTCGAGATGGAGGCCTGCACCTTGGCATGGATCGCGGGGCGGTGGTGAGCCTGCATGTCAGTCATACGGAAGTGTTCGTGCCCGACAACCAGCTCTCGCTGATTACAATTAACTCCCTCACTGAAGATGATCAGGGCGCATTATGGGTGGGTTATCGCGACGGCTCGTTGGGCCGGATTTATAAGGGGCAAATGACGCGATTCGCGGGCGATCACGGATTTCCGCGCGGCCCGATGATGTGCTCGCTGGCGTGCGATCCCAAGGGCCGATTGTGGTTCGTAAAAAATGGGCAGTTGGGCCGGTGGCGGGGCGGGGCATTTGAGACGCTCAAAACACTGCCGGAGCCGGTTCAAGCGCGATTGGCTGTGGCGCGCGGCGGCGGCTTATGGGTTTGCGCCGGATCGCACTTGTATCGTGCCAACGAAGCTTGCGACCTCGAGGATCACGGGACGTTTACACCCCGGCAAGCCGGAACGGAACCCAGCGCCCTGCTCGAGGGCCGCGATGGTGCCGTATGGATCGGGACTACCTTTAGCGGACTGGTCCGATATCAAGCAGGCGCATTCGAGTCGGTGCCGACTACGCACCAGGAAATCCTCTCATTGATGGAGGATGCCGAAGGGAACATCTGGGCAGGAACTGGAGGCGGCGGATTAAACCAGGTCCGGCCGCGAGCCATGACACTGGAGAATTCGGATGGCGGATTGAGTTTCGAAGGAGTCCAGTCGCTGTGCGAAGACCGGCATGGCGTCGTGTGGGCGGCGTTGCAAAATGGCGCCCTGGCGCGGTGGCGGGACGGTCGCTGGCAAAGCATCCCGACTGGTGATTCATGGGCCGGCGATGCCGTTTGTGTTTGCGCCGATCCCGCCGGCGCCGTTTGGGTGGGCACGAGATATCATCGATTGCTGTGCTGGCGCGAGGATGGTTTTGTCCCCTGGGGGGACCCGAGTCAGATTAAAGGGCAGACCATCCACACGCTCCTGATGGACACCAACGGCGATTTGTGGCTGGGTGAGGATACCCCGGTGGCGGTGCAACGATTGCATGAGGGCAAAGCGCGGACTTACGATATGCCGTCCGATCAGCGGGTGATTCGAGCTTCGGCGGTGGATGCGTCCGGGACGGTTTGGTTCGGAACTTCGAGAGGTGTCCTGCTGCACGTAGTTGGGAACCACATCGTTGACGAGACAACACGCACGACGGGGGAACCGCAATCCATACGCAGTTTGTGCGGAACGCCGGACGGCACTTTGTGGATTGCCTATGCCGGCTGGGGGCTGGGCCTCCTGAAGGACGGCAAGTTCGCGGTCATCAACACGCACCTGGGGATGTATGACGATTTTATTTCACAGATAGTGGCCGACGAACGCGGCTGGCTTTGGTTTGGCGGAAATCGTGGGCTTTTTAAAGTGCGACAAAAGGAACTGGACGCAGTCGCTGAAGGCCGAATGGGGCGAGTACGGGCGGTGCACTTTGGGCCCGGTGAATACAGCCTGGGTGAAGGGCGGCCAAGCTTGCAGGCCAACTTTGGTAGCGCCCCGCTGGCCCTGCGCAGCCACGATGGAAGATTATGGCTGCCGATGCGGACAGGTTTACTGGTCGTGGATCCGGCGAGACTGCATGAGAACCGCCGGCCGCCCAACGTACTGGTGAACCGTGTCAAAGTCAGCGATGCCGTAGTCGCTGCCTATGGGGGTTTCTTTCCCGTGACATCTGCTCCGGGCGCTCCCACATTGGATCTGGCCACACCAATAGAGACCTTGCGCATCCCGCCGGACCACCGAAAACTCGAATTCGAGTTTACCGGGTTGAACTTCGCTGGCGCCGAGAACAACACTTATCGGTATCGCCTCGAGGGGCTGGACGAAGATTGGACAGAAACCTCGCAGCGGAACGCCGTCTATTCACGGCTGGCGGCCGGTTCGTATCAGTTCCATGTGCTGGCTTGCAACAGCGAAGGTGTTTGGAATGAACCGGGCGCAAATCTCCGGTTCGTCGTAACGCCATTTTTCTGGAACCAGTGGTGGTTTCGGACGGTCGTGCTGGCAACGTTCACTGGGATAATAATTGCGACCGTTCGTTACGTGTCCTTCCGCCGGCTGCGCCTGCAATTGCAGCACCTCGAACAACAGGCCGCGCTCCACCGTGAGCGCGCTCGCATTGCGAAAGATATCCACGATGACTTGGGCGCCAGCCTTACCCAAATCTCGCTTATTGGCGAATTGGCCCGGCAGGACCGGTCGGCGCCGGAAAAGGTGGCCGAGCGCATCGAAGGCATCTCGAACACCGCCCGACGTGCGGTGCGTTCCTTGGATGAGATTGTCTGGGCGGTCAATCCGCGTAACGATACGCTGACGAGCTTCATTGATTATACTGGGCAATACGCTTTGGATTATTTGCGCATCGCCGGCTTGCGCTGCCGGCTGGATTTGCCCGACCACGTTGCCGACCGAGAGCTGTCGACCGATGTGCGACACAATTTGTTCCTGGCGGTGAAAGAAGCCATTACTAACACGGTGAAACATTCCCAAGCCACGGAACTCCGACTGCAGATCAAGGTTCTCGACGAGAAACTGAAGATTACAATCGAAGATAACGGCCAGGGTTTCGAGACGCGGCCGGAAGACTCGATGGCGGATGGCCTGCGGAATATGCAACAACGGCTTGAGGATATTGGCGGAAAATGCGCTATTGAAGGCCAGCGTGGCTCCGGAACCAAGGTAACGATTGAACTCTCCCTGGGCTCGGAAGCTCGAAATAGCGGCAAACCGTGAGGCCGAGGTAATTCAGTAAATCCGTATCCAGTAATCGGTGAACCCAAGCCCTGATGCGGTATCCATCCTGCAGCACTGAACATTTGTTCGATTGTTAGCAAACGTCATATGCCACAGAGTGTGAACAAGGCGAAAGAGCCGAAGCCGATGATCACCGTCTCAATAGTGGAGGATAACCGCGGCACACGGGACAGCCTGAGCGAGTTGTTGAATCGCGCACCCGGCCTTCAGTGCGTCGGCGCTCACGCCAACGGCGAGGCGGCCCTCCGAAGTCTCCCTGGGGAGAACCCTCATGTCGTTCTGATGGATATTAACCTGCCCGGGATGAGCGGCATCGAATGTGTGGCGCGGCTGAAAGAAAAATCGCCGGCAACGCAGGTTTTGATGCTGACGACTTACGAGGATGGGGACTTGATTTTTGAGTCTCTCCGGGCAGGCGCCAATGGTTACTTGTTGAAAAACATGCCGCCCACTGAATTAGTGCACGCCGTAGAACAGGTGCACGCAGGCGGTTCGCCGATGTCGATGCACATTGCGCGGAAGGTGGTGAATTACTTCCAGCGAATTCGTGCCCCGGGCTCGGACATGGAAAAACTCACGCGCCGGGAACAGGAGATCCTGGCGCTGCTGGCAAAAGGTTTTTTGTACAAGGAAATTGCCGACCAACTCGGCATCAGCTTAAGCACCGTTCGCGCACACCTGCACACGGTCTATGAGAAGCTTCACGTGCAGTCGCGCACTGAGGCGGTGGTCAAGTACCTCGGTAAAGTCTGATTCAGGCCGGGGGCGTGTGCTCGACGACCTGCGGATCGGCAGGGTTGGCTTGCTCGGCAGGGACGGCCCACACGACGTCCAGCGGGACAGGACTTTCGAGTACTTCGTTTACACTGAGCAGAACCGCTCCATGTTCCCTCAGGTTCGATAATTCCTGTTGCACAATGGACTCACTTGCGCCGAAGGCCGGGCTGCATTCACTACTGATAATAAACACCAGCCGTTCCGCGTGATCACGCGCGACAGCCACCAGGCGGGCCGGTTCCCCGCGCAGCGGTGCGATTCGCGGTCCCAGCCGAATGGCCGCACTTTCAAAATCCGCCATGCACCCGGGGCCTAAGAATCCAAACGCCCCTTTTTCGGTTCGGAAAACTCCTTTGAATTGCGGGCTGTTGGCATCACGAATGTCGCCCAGAGCAATTACCCAGCAATGCTCGTCGAGTAATTGGCTCTCCCGCGAGTTACCGATGCGAGTTGCGAGTCGGCCATAGATCAGGCAGGTCAGCCAGTCGTGACGAATGGGTGTTTGTGCCAAGGCGCGCTTGAGCCAGTGGTTGGGGCGTGCAGGTGCGGCAGGACGGACGGCTCCAATGGGAGCGGGCAAGGCTTCCTCGCAAGCCGCAGTCTTCGGGGCTGAAATCCTGTCCTCCGCCCGTAATGGTTGAGAATTTGATCTCAATTCAGGTGGACAAGCTGGCGGTGGTCGCGTAGCAGCCATGTGTGCCGGGGGAGGCTCAGCGCGCTTAGTGTTGGTCGTCGGCAGGGACGCGATCGGAGTGGTCCGCGAGTGCCGATTGATCGCCGGATGGTTGAAAATAGCGGTCAGGTCAGGCGGGTTGAGGTGGAGGTAATTGATCGGTTGGCTTAAATCGATAATCCGCTCACCGGCATCCTCGTCGGTAACTTTGACAGCAGAATCCCTATTCCGATCGAGATAACGCTCGCCGCCATCGGCCGTTTTTTGTTTAAAAACTAGCGTGGGACGAGTGAGCTTAATCACAAGTCCCTCATGCAGTAATCCGCACCGCTGCGGATCCTGAAGTAATTCCAGGGACGCCTCGTCCAAGGATCGCCGCTTGTTTTCAGGCACGCCGCCCACCTTGGCAGGGAACTGGATGTCAAAACCAGTGGAGGAAGCCTCGTTGGCAAAAAACAAAATATCTTTGCCTTCGCCTAAGTTCGAAGCGGGGAGATAGTGCTCATTCAGCGCCTGGACCAGCCTCAGGGCGTCGTTGTTGCCCTTCTCGAAGCTGTAAAGCACACCATCCAACTCGACCCAATCGTGCAGAACGCCGGTTTTGAGAACATGCGGTTTTCGCAGCAATCCCTGGTTAGCCAGGCTCTGAAAACCGGACGGATTAAGGCCAATGCTGGCAAGTTTTTCCTTGCCTTGGAGGCAGTGAATACGGACCTGTCCTTCCTTGTCGATTTCTACTTCAAAGCGGCGAGATCGATTCTCGGGTAAGATCGCACTAAGGGACAACTTGGAGCTGGATTTGGCCTGTGCCTTTCTTCGGGCCAGTGCGACTCCTTCACGTTCGACAGCCAGCCATTCGGTGAAGAGTCGTTCCAGTTTAACGCAGCCGTCCGGATCTTTGGCCGAAACTGTCTCACCGACCACCTTGATGTGGTCCGGGGCAATCTCCAGTCCAGCGGGTGTTCCCGGCAGCTTGCCGCGAACGCTCCACTTGTGAGTATCGAGCTGGCTCCAGTTCTTGTGCGGGAGCAGTTCAATCTTCTCCGACCCCAGCGCCATTGTGAACACTTCGATAGCCTTGCCATCCAACGTGACTGAGCTCTTGCCCACTTTGATTTCCGGCGCCGGCACGGACGCGGCCTCGCCGGCGGAGCTTGTTTCGAGGTGGGCGGAGGTCGTCAAAGATGATTTACCCTCAATCCGCATGGAGGATGCGGTTTGACTCTCCGTTCGCAGGTTGTCGAAACAATCCATGAGCAACGGAGGCTCGGCAGGCGACCCGCCGATTCCGAAGCCAGCTAATCATATTCGGTATTATTTGCAAGCATACTAATTTGCTGTCCTCAATTCTAAGGACGTGCACCTGCGCTAGCTTTAGGGCATCTTCTAGTCAACATGAGCCGTTTTGTTGCGTGCCTCTTGTTGGCCGCCCTCCCGGTGGCGTGCAAGCGCCACACGACGCCAGTCGCCGAAGCCACTGCCCCTTCGGCGGAGGCCGCTCCGCCCTCGCCCCGGGCGCCCGGGTTTTTAAAAGAAACCTCCGGGCCGATAGTGGTCAGTGATACCGGCAACGTGGATGCTACGTTGGCGCAATTGTCGTTGGAGTTGCGTCGTTATGTCCTTGGCACACGCTCTGTTCCAAAAAGCTTTGCGGAGTTTGCCGCCAAATCGGGATTGCAAGCGCCGCCACCGCCCTCAGGCAACAAGTATGCTATTCGGGGCCACGAAGTCGTGCTGGTCAAAGAATAAGTAACGTTATCCTGTGAACATACGGGCGTTCTTTCCAACCCGGCAGAACCGCTTCGGCGGAACCTGCCGTGGATTTACGCTGATCGAACTTTTAGTCGTCATTGCCATCATCGCCATCCTTGCGGCGATGCTTCTGCCGACCCTCAATATTGCCCGCAACAAAGCCTGGCGCATTCAGTGCACATCGCAATTACGACAGTTGGGGATGGGTTTTAACCTTTTTGCCACCGACCACGATGACCGGTATCCACCAGCGGCGTATGGGGTGGATAACACGCATCAACTGGCGTGGGATAGTTGGATTTACCGCTACATTGGCGGCACCGCGCCCGATAGCGCGCTGATGACCGGGCTTACCCCGACATCATATGCGCCAAGAATTGAGAAATGTCCCGCGGACCGGCTGCCTACTCTGGAAAGCGATCCGAATTGGGGCTGGGTGCAATACGGCCAACGCCGAACCTACGCGATGAACAGCGTTGGCATGTCGTGGAGCACCGAATACCAGGTGAACACGGCGAACCAGACCTATCCATTGCCGGACTTGAACATCTTGGGGCGTCATGGGGTGGGCATTTATTGGATGGATGGGGGCATTGCCGGCCAGCCGGACTGGGACGCAAAGGGCTACAAGACCACCTCACTGAAAGATCCGTCCGGGACAATCTTGCTGGTGGAGGAGCCGAACATACAAAATGTCGTAGGCAACATGTGGCCCAGCATTTGCCTCGGGCCTAAGGGATCGGGCGACCTTTACCAGCTAGATCCCGCTCCGGATGCGAAGAATTTTGGCAACGATCAATACGGCATCCATAGCCGGCGATTCAATTACCTCTTTCACGATAACCACGTCCAGGCGCTCAAGATCGAACAGACCATTGGAACGGGAGCCATAATTGCGCCACGGGGGATGTGGACGGTAACTCCCGGCGACTAATTGCTTGCTGGCTAGAGATTGGCCAACCGGCCGCTCGAGTCGCCAAAGCGCTCCAGGTTTTGCACTCCCATCCGGTCGGCCAGGCTGAGGAAAAGATTCGAGGCAGGTTTTGAGCCATGGCGGATGAAGCGTCCCGGTGTCAGCGTGCCGCCACCTGCGCCCGCCAGCACAAGGGGGAGGTTCACGTGCGTGTGGCGGTTGCCGTCGGCGTTACCGCCACCGTAGACAATCATAGAATTGTGCAGCAGTGAATTCCCGTCAGCGTCCTTTGTTTGCTGAAGCTTCTGGAGGAACGCCGCCAATTGTTTCACATACCAGAGGTCAATCTCCTGCACTTTCCTGATCTTTTCGGGGTCGTCGAAATGATGCGAAAGATCGTGATGGCCCTCCGGCACACCGATTTCGTCGAAAGATCGGTTGCTGCCGTCATGAGCCAGCAGCAAAGTCGCCACGCGCGTCGAATCGGTTTGAAAGGCAAGCGTCAGCAAATCGAACATGATCTGGATGTGCTCGGCGTAGCTGGCCGGAATTCCTGCCGGAGCTTCAAAGTTAGGGTCCTTGACCTGGCCGAGGCGCTCGGCGTTTTGAATTCGCGTCTCAACCGCGCGCACGCCGGTCAGATATTGGTCCAGTTTGTCGCGGTCGCGAGGATTTAGCCGCCGTTGCATTTGCCTGGCGTCTTCGGCGACAAAATCCAGAATCGACCGTTCCTCCTGGTACCGGCGCTGCAAATTCGCGGCGCGTTCACCCGGACTGCCGGCGCCGAACAAACGTTCGAACACCAGTCGTGGATTGGCTTCCGGCGTCATGGGTGTCGTGGGCGAGCTCCAGGCAAGATTATACTGATACGCGCACGAGTAACCAGAATCGCAAGCGCCGGAATTCCGCCCCGCGTCGCACGTCAATTCAAGAGATGGAAACCGTGTCAGGTGTCCGATTTCGCGGGCGATGACCTGATCGACTGAAATCCCGGCGTGGATCTCGGTTGCGCTCTTTTTCATGCGCACACCGGTCAGGAACGTGCCATTGGCGCGCGCGTGATCGCCCGCGCCATCCGGTCCTGGCGTCGCATTCAAGTGATCGAGTTCGCCGAGTATTTGAAGGTGGCTTCGCAAATCAGCGAGCGGTTGGAGCGTCCGATTCAATTCAAAAGCCGCGTTTTCCCCGGAAGGCCACCACGCCGAAGGAATGGCCCCGTTCGGGAAATAGAGGAACAACGTGCGCAACGGCGCCCCAGAAGCAGTCGTTGCGGGTTGAGGGGACAGCCCGGCTGCCACCAGTTTCGTCGATGCAGCGGATTCAAGCAGCGGCAGCGCCACGCATGCTCCCAGGCCGCGAAGAAATTGCCGTCGGCTGAAAGAAAGGCGCCTCTCCAGAGTGCGGTTTACGTCAGCTTTTGCCGTCATGCTTTTAATTTCGTTAGTATAGCACAATTTGCTTCAAGTCGCAGGTTTTCGGGTCCTTTGGAACGGAGCGGATTCGATGACACCAGCCAGCAGCGCGGAGGAACGGCCGCCGGATTTTTCGATGCGTTGAACGATTTGATCCACGGTTTCAACGTCGTAATCTTCCAGACCACGGCCGAGAGCGTAAGTCAGAAGTTTCTCCGTCAATGTCCGATAGAAATCCTCGGCATGATTCTTAACCAGGATTTGCTTCAAATCCTGGATGTTGTTGAAAGGTTCACCGGTAATGAGCTGGCCGCCTGTCTCAATTGGCTCACCAAATTCCGACTCTCGCCACATGCCCATGGCATTGAAGTTCTCGAAAGCAAGCCCCAGCGGATCCATGCGGTTGTGGCATGAGCTGCACAGCGGACTTTCGCGATGGACGGCGAGCGTTTCACGCAACGTCGGCGGACGATCTCCCATTTTCTTGGCCGCGTCTTCGAGCGGCGGCAAGTTCGGCGGTGGAGGAGGCACCGGCATTCCCAAAATGCCGTCCAGGATAAAAGCACCGCGCTTCACGGGCGACGTTCGCGTTGGGTTGGACGTGGTCACAAGCAGAGTCCCTTCTGTCAACACTCCGCCGCGCGGGCTGTCCGGAGGCAATTGCACCAGGCGCATCTCTTCGCCCACAACATTGGTGATTCCATACAGTTTCGCCAACGGACCATTGAGAAAGGTGTAATCGCTTTCGAGGAGTTCAAGCAGCGGCCGGTCTTCGCGCATCACACGAGCGAAGACGCGTTCGGTTTCCTGGCGCATGGCGCGCCGCAGTTCTCCATTCAACTCCACTCGAGCGGGCCGGCTTTGTCGTTGCCGGAACCCCGCCCGAATCTTGGCCAGTTCGACTTTTTCATCCGGCGTTAGTTTCTCCTCAGGTATATCACGAAGCTCGCGGAAGCGCTTGCGATTATGGTCCAATTGCGGATCGAATTTTTCTTCACGAGCGAGGACGAACCTGGATTCGATGGGAATGCTCTCGATGTCGCGGGCGCGCAACCATTGGCCCGCAAAATTGCTGATGAACGCACGGGAATGCGGGTCACCGAACATTCGGCTTGTTTGCGCGTTGAGATTCTTACGCAGTCCATGGTCGCGGGCCACATGCAACAGCTCTTCATCAGGCATGGATGACCAAAGGAAGTAAGAGAGCCGCGAGGCGAGTGAGTATTCGTCGATTAGTGGGTATT
Source organism: uncultured Verrucomicrobiota bacterium (assembly GCA_964623885.1). GTDB lineage: Bacteria > Verrucomicrobiota > Verrucomicrobiia > Limisphaerales > UBA8199 > CAZUVM01. The sequence continues at coordinate 72,536 of CAZUVM010000227.1, read as the reverse complement.
GCTTTCGTTCTGAGCCGGCCTCGATTTCCTCTTCGCGGAACAGGAACCTCGGAGAGGCCAGCACTGCGACATAGGCCTCCGCAAGGCCCTCCTGGAAGGTCTTGCCGCCTTGCGCGCTCGCGTTTTCCGCCAGGCGGACGAGCCGATCGACCGTGTTTTCATCTACCGGCCGGCGGAACGCGCGCGTAGCGAAGCCGCGGAGAACCCGTCGCGCGTACGAACGCTTGCCGTCGGCATCGGCCGGCACCGGTTCGGGAAAGAGTCGCGCGGGCGTTGCGCGTGACACAACCTGATTGGCGGCAACCAAATACTTTTCGAGCAGCATGGGCGGCAGGGTTAGCACATCGCCGATGTTGTCAAAACCATAGCCCGTGTCGTCCGGCGGGAATTGGCCGGTTACATCGAAGTTGACCCCGAGCAAATCGATGATGGTATTGTGATACTCGACGCGGTTCAAACGACGCACGGTTACCTGGCCGGGGTCAGGGTTCTGCGGGTCCAACCGGAGCACCCCGCGCTTAATCCAATGCACAATTTCGTCGCGCTGTTCGCTGCTGGGGCGCGGCTTCCTGGCTGGTGGCATCAGCCCGGCACGCAACATCTTGAGCGCCTTGGCCCAAAGCTCATGGTCCCCCAGCACAGCCTGATCCGACTTAAACTCGTCGAACGCGACATTGCCTTTGTGCGCGCCGTCTCCGTGGCAGTCGAAGCAGTATTGTTGCAGAACCGGTTGGACTTGTTTATGGAACTCATTGGCCCCGGGCAGCCCCGCTGCTACCACCAAGGTCGGCAGCAGGCAGGCCAACAAACACACTGGGGCTGACTTCAGCATGAAATAGCTGCTAATGGCTATCATAATATCGGCTGCGCCGCAATGCCGGTTAACCCGGGCCAAACCGAGGCTCGCCTGGGTTTTTTCGGCTCGCTCTCGAACCCGGTGGGTGGCATGCTGTTTCTCTTGCGTCCGAGGCGTCAGGCGTGAATTCCGGCGCCGTTTTGGTCGCGGGCGGAAGTATTTATGGAACAGAAGAGATTAATAGAAAAAGACCCTGTGCTCAGGAAAGATGACCTGATTGTGATCGCGGGAGCCGGAGGATTCATTGGCGGCGCCCTGGCACGTTACTTTCGAAGCAAAGGGTTTACCCGAATTCGCGGGGCGGACAAAAAGCCATTGCCGGAATGGTATCAGCGCGTACCGGGTGTGGAATGCCTCACGCTCGATTTGAGCGTCGAGGAGAATTGCCGGCGAGCGTGCGAAGACGCCGTGGAAGTTTATAACTTGGCTGCCGACATGGGGGGAATGGGATTTATCGAACGGTACCGTGTTGAATGCCTGCGCAGCATCCTCATTAACACGCATTTGATCGAGTCGGCTTACCGCGCCGGCGCGCGACGTTATTTCTTCTCTTCCTCGGCATGCGCTTACAACATCAGGTTGCAGCAGGACCCAAAAGTACGCGCGCTGAAGGAGTCCGACGCCTATCCCGCCATGGCGGAGCGCGGTTATGGCTGGGAGAAACTGATGTCGGAGATATTTTGCCAGGAATATTGGGCCGAACGCGGCCTGAAAACGGCGATTGCGCGCTTTCATAATGTCTATGGACCTTGGGGAACCTGGGACGGCGGCCGGGAGAAAGCGCCCGCGGCGATCTGCCGAAAAGTGATCGAGGCAATCGACAACGGCGCGCATAAGATCAACATCTGGGGCGACGGGCATCAGACCCGCAGTTTCATGTTTATCGATGATTGCACCCTGGGTATCGATCGAATTATGCACTGCGATGAACTGATTGCCACGCCCATCAACCTCGGTTCAAGTGAACTGGTTTCGATCAACGAACTGGTTTCAAAGGTGGAAAAGATCGCGGGCGTGAAATTGAAGCGCGAATACGATCTGAGCGCGCCGCGCGGCGTAGCCGGGCGCAACAGCGACAATACGTTTATTCAAAAGGTGCTGCATTGGGAACCCCATACCACCCTTGATACCGGTCTGCGCGCCACATACAAATGGATTAAGGAACAATACCAGACGCGCAAAAAGGGCCGTCGGGTAGTGGAGTAAATCCGCGCTCCTGGAAATGTTCGGGTTTTGGTGAGCCAGGGCCCGCGTTTGTCAGGCCTTCAACACGGTGGCGCCCGCAGCGGGACGAGAAACGAACAAGGCGGGCTTGATGCGCGTGCGTTTTTCATATTCTGACGCAATACGATCGGAAATGCTGCTCACGCGATCCGCTTGAACCAAAGCGACCGTGCACCCGCCAAAGCCGCCGCCAGTCATACGGCAGCCGAACACTCCGCCTTGGATCCCGATTTCCTGGGCTATACCCACAACGGTATCCAATTCCACGCAGCTCACTTCGTAATCGTCGCGTAAAGAAGCATGGCTGGCATACATCAGTTGGCCAACCGTCGGCCAATTCGAAGCGCGAACTCCCTCGGCGGCGTGCAAAGTGCGCTCGATTTCCCCGATTACATGGCGCGCACGCCGGTACGCCACCGGGTCCATTTTGTCGCGCCCACGCTCGAGCATTGCGGCATTGGCATCACGCAACGAAGCGACGCCGAGGGCTTTTGCGGCAGCCTCGCACTGCGCTCGGCGTTTGGCATATTCGCCCCCGGTCAGTTCGTGCTTAACATTCGTGTTGGTAATGAGCAGTGCTACGGAAGGGTCCGTCATCGGCACCAACTCGGGTTGTCGGGAGCGGCAATCGAGCAGCAAGAGATGGTCCTTTTTGCCCATCACCGAGATGAATTGGTCCATGATGCCACAAGGCATCCCCGCGTATTCATGCTCGGCTTTCTGAGCAAGTAATGCCTTTTCAACCGGGTCGAGTTTCTTACCGGTGATGATTTCCAACAACGTTGCGGTGGAGACCTCGAGCGCGGCGCTGCTGGACAAGCCTCCACCCACCGGCACGGTGGATTGGATGAGCGCATCGAAACCACCGAAGGTAAGTTTGCGGCTCCAGAAACCGGCGATGACTCCCAGTGGATAATTGAACCACGAACCTTTGGGCGCGGGCTTAAGCGGCTTAGCCAAATCAATCGTTGCAGGTGCGTCGCCGTGCGACGAGCGGAGTTGAACAGTTTTGCCATTGTCCGCAGCAGGCGCGGCAGCGATAAGCGTGTAACGCTCGATCGCCATGGGGAACACGAAACCATCGTTGTAATCTGTGTGTTCGCCGATGACGTTGACGCGGCCCGGCGCTGCGGCAATCCATTGCGGTGGACGCCCGTAGATTTTGGCAAAATCCCGCGATATTTGGTTGCACAGTTCGGAAAGGGTCATAGCGATTGAGAAATTATTGCGTCGAGAACTTATGCACCGTCGTTTGGCGGTAAGTCTCGCCCGGACGCAGGATCGTTGACGGGAAATTCGGATGGTTGACCGAGTCGGGAAAGTGCTGTGTTTCAAGGCAAAACGCCGTCTGTCGGCCGTATACGACGCCGCCTTTGCCACGAAGCGATCCATCCAGGTAATTGGCGGTATACAGTTGCACGCCGGGTTGGGTCGTGTGGACTTCCAGCACACGCCTGGTCTGCAGCTCAAAAACTCGAGCGGCGAGGGCCAATCCCCGGCCGCCATTGTTAATAACGAAGTTATGGTCGTACCCGCCCTCTTCGTTTCCGACTTGCTGGATCTGTGAGCCGATTGGCTTAGAAGTTCTGAAATCCAGTGCGGTGCCTTTCACCGGCTTGATCTCGCCGGTCGGAATCAGGGTCGAATCGGTCGGCGTGAAGTAGTCGGCAGACAGGAGAAGCTCGTGATCGAGGATCTCACCCTGCCCAAGGAGGTTGAAATATGAATGATTGGTCAGATTAACCGGAGTAGGTTTGTCAGCAGTAGCCGTATAATCTATACGCAATTCATCTTCATTGGTGAGTGTCATGACTACGGTAACTTCAAGTTTCCCCGGATAGGCCTCTTCGCCATCACGGCTGGAATAGGAGAATTTCAAGGCGCTTCCGCCTTGGGGCTCGGTCTTCCAGACTTTTTTGTCAAAGCCCGCCAACCCGCCGTGGAGGTGGTTGGGACCGTTGTTAACAGCTAATTGGTATGTGGCGCCATCGAGCGTAAATCGGCCCTTGGCGATGCGATTGGCAACACGGCCGACCGTGGCGCCGAAGTAGGGGTGCTTCTGGAGGTACTGCTTCAGGTTATCGAAACCAAGCACAATATCGCCCAACTTCCCACGGCGGTCTGGCACATGTAATTCAGTAATAATCGTGCCATAATTAGTTACCTTGGCGACAAGACCGTTCTTATTAGTGAGCGTATAAAGATCTACGCCTGTGCCGTCGGGTAGCTTGCCAAAGGCGGATTTTTGAATGCCTGTTTTCATTTCAGGAGGAAGCAGCAGCCGGAAAATAGTCGTCTAGCTCAGCGGAACCAAGGCTCGGTTTGCCGGAGATGGCTGGGCTGTGCGCCAGGTTACTTCGCCGCGACTTGATCTTCCGGTCTGCTGGATTTCTCAGGCGCTCCGGGTTCGGTTTTTCGGCTGCCCCGCCAGGCCATTGCCAGCATCGACCCTCCAAAAATCACCAGGACTCCGCCCCAGCAAACGTTGACGTTAATCCCCAGTGAATGCTGATACATCTCTGTGTTCCCACTCGTGCCAAACCCGTACACCAGGAGCATTACGCCGATTAGTGAAAACATCAAACCGATTGGCCAGCGAATATCGAGTCCCATAAAATATGTTCCTTTCTGTTAACGGAAGATCAGATTGAGCACCACGCAACCGGCGAGCAGAACCAGGCCCAGGGTTGCGGGGCGCAGATACCACGACTTTTCTTCATCTTTTATCTTGGGTGTGAGGGAGTAGACAAGGCCTCTAAGCTCTTCGTCAGTCTTGGTGCGGCGAGTCGCCAGGGAGATGACGACCGTCAGGATGAAGCAGACGAGGAAGGCGAAAGTAGCCAGCCAGAAATTCTGGGCCATGGTGGACTCGAACGTGTGAAGGTTTACCCCAAGCCATCCGCCCTTGTCTTCCGCCACGGTAAGGCCGTGAAAAAGCGCTGAGGTTCCGATACCGCCTGCCAAGCCCAGGAATGCGCCGGTGCCAGTGCAGCGTGACCAGAACATGCCCAGCAGAAACGTCGCAAACAAGGGCGCGTTCACGAATCCGAAGACGAGCTGGATGAAGTCCATGGCATTATTGTATTGCTTGGCGAAATAGGCGCAGACGATACTTAGCAGGATGCCTACCACTGTTACTGCCTGACCCATCCAGAAATAGTGCTGGTCGCTCTTGTTTTTCGCGATATAGGCTTGATAAAGATCGTATGTCCAAACCGTGTTGAAGGCCGTGACATTGCCCGCCATGCCCGACATGAAGGAGGCGAGCAGCGCGGTCAACGCCAAGCCCAACAATCCAGGCGGGCAGTACCGTTTCACCAGTGAAAGAATGACGCTGGTGTAGTCGTAATCCGTAGTAGCGTCATTGAATTGGTTCAGGAAGTCCGCTCTCAGCTTCTTGCCGTCCGGGGTATCAGCCTTATCAATGGGCTGGCCGGCGTAAGTTTGGACCAAAGCAGTGACCTTTGCCGGATCCATCTTGAGAGCCTTTGGTTTTCCCGTTTTATCGAGTCCGTTCTGAGCCGCGCCCACCGTTTCAGTGATGGAAACAAATGCAGCCTGCGGGTCTTTGCCTGCGGCCTCTTTGACCGAAACGATGGCGGCGGCGATCGCCTTATCGCTCAGGATGGGCGGGGGGATGCGATACCCTTTTTGGGGAATGGCCATCAGCGCCACCGCGAGCATTCCGGGCACGATCACCAGGACTGGGAAGAGCATTTTGGGCACCGCCGCAATTAAGGGCGTACGGCGGGCGGCACCCATATTCCTGGCTGCCATCGCGCGCTGGACCACCAGAAAGTTTGTGCACCAATACCCGAACGAAAGGACGAAACCCAACCCGAATACCATCGCGAACCAATCCACACCCATCGGGTTGTTCTTAGGACCGGCCAGCAGCGGCTGCCAGGCGCTCGTCCAAGCATGGGCCCCGTAACTGACACCTGCATCTTTCAGGTGCAGAGCCGCCGGGTTTTGGGCGACCACCTCCAGGGAACGGTTCATCGCGCCCCAACCGCCCAAGTCCTTGAGCCCAAGGTAAACGACTGGCGCGAACCCAAGCACAATCATGAAGAACTGCAATACTTCCGTGTAGATAGCGGACGTCAACCCGCCTTTGAGCACATAAACCAGAACGACACCTGAGCAGATCCAGAGGGACAGATTGTAGTTCCATCCGAGCAACTGGTTCAGCAGAGTCGCCAATGCGTGCATCGAAATACCCGAAGTGAACACGGTCATCACTGCAAAGGCGATCGCGTTCAAGGCTCGGACGCGCTCGTCAAAACGCATCTTCAAGTACTCCGGCACCGAACGCGCTTTAGATCCGTAATAAAACGGCATCATAAAAATCGCCAGAAACACCATCGCCGGAATGGCGCCGACCCAATAAAAGTGGCTCGTCGCAATTCCGTATTTGGCGCCGCTGGCCGCCATGCCCACCAATTCGAGCGCTCCCAGATTGGCCGAAATGAAAGCCAGCCCGGTCACCCATGCCGGAATCGAACGTCCAGAGGTGAGAAAATCAGAGGAGCTCTTGAGATAGCGCCGGAGGGCAAAACCAATGCCGACTACGAAACCGACATAGATGAGGAGAATTGCGTAATCGATACCACCGAGTTGGACGCTTTGCATAAATCGAGTTGATTCGACTGAGCATGGTTTTAAGGATTTTCCGGCGGCCTGTCAACGAACCTTTCCCGGAGAATGTGCGTTTGAAAACTGGTGGGCAACAAGAGTAGCGCGGGACGTACCGGCCCGCAGTGCTTGGACAGGATGATGCGCTTAAGAATTCCCGATGCACTTGTCGCTTCGTTGCCGCTGCGCGCCGGGACGTCGCGCGCCCCGCACCAATCATCCCGTCAGGCCTTCCCGCCTGCGCCTCGTTTCCTAGTCGCATTGACCGCTGCGGCTGCGAGTTCAAAGGGGCGTCCCGCGCCGATTTCTAGCGGCGAGACGCCGCACAACCTGCAGGCGTGTACGCCCGCCCATTATTTTAAATCGCGCAAGAACTATCTCTCCGGTCAGAGTGCTTGAGTCGCCAATGCTGGCGCGGTGGAAACGGTGGCGTCCGATTCGACCCATCGGCGATAAAACTGCTCGCGCTCCAAAGCCGAATAGAAGTGCAGCATCATCTTACTGCGGTATTGAGCGTTGAGAAAATCTGCGGAAAGGCGCAGATGAGCCTGTACGTACTGATATGGTTCCGAGTAATGCTTCTGTGTGCCGCGATTCCGCTCGGCGATGTGTGAGATCGATTCGCCAAGAAAATCCCTAAGCATTGCAGGAAGTTCCGGCAGCGCTTCAAATCGGTAGACCAGCACCCGCGCAGTCCCGGTCTCGTAGATGGCATAACCTTGTTCGCGATCGAACGGTTGTTTAAAGACGTCCAGACCCAGCATCGCTTTGAGTTCCAAGTCGAACCATTCCTGAAGGTATTTCACCGTTTTCGGTCTCAAGAACGCTTCACGGCAGGCGGCCAGCGCTGCCGGACCGGTCGGAAAAGCGTGGAAGTAATTCTCAAACATTGAGGACAACGCAACGGCGATTGGCTCACGAACAGCCGTGATGACCTTAAGTTTTGGCAACCGTATGCCACCCATTCGGACCACTTTGCGCACCAGTAAGCCGCTCCGGAGCTGCCGCATCAGGCGTAGTTGAGCACAAGCGTCATTCCGCCACGCAGCGTTCGCATGATCGTAACGCAAACCCTTGCGAATCGTCGCCGCGATCGTTGGTGAGAGAAAATGAAAACGCAGGAGGCGGCGTGTGGACAAATGTTGCTGCAGAGTTGCCTCAATGGTTTGGGACCCGGTTTTCGGCATCTGGTAGAGGAAAATTGGAGGATCGAATAGAAGGTCGTATAACATGCGTTCGGCTGCGGTCACTCTAGCCGGGCACCGAATTTGCGCTGGTGGGTGAATTGCTACTTGAAAAATGTTTCAGCCACGCATGGTTTGCCGCATGATGTCCGAAACGCGACGCGTTCGTATTCGGAAAATGAAAACACTCGCCCCTTTAATCATCTTATTGACCTTGGTTGCCGGCGCTTCGGCCGCACCACCACACACTTTTCGCGTCGGCGATGAGAGTTTCCTGCTCGATGGACAACCGATTCAGATTCGATGCGGAGAAATCCACGCCGCCCGCGTACCCAGAGAATACTGGGCACACCGGCTGCGAATGGCCCATGCTATGGGCCTGAATACGGTTTGCGCTTACCTTTTTTGGAATTTGCACGAGCCCCAACCGGGGAAATTCGTCTGGACCGGCCAAGCCGATGCGGCGGAGTTTTGCCGAATCGCTCAGCAGGAAGGGCTGTGGGTCATCTTGCGTCCAGGACCGTATTCCTGCGCGGAATGGGAAATGGGCGGTCTCCCCTGGTGGCTGCTCAAACAACCCGATACACGTGTGCGGACCCGTGACTCGCGGTATATGGAGCCCGCGCGCCGCTACCTCAAGGAGGTAGGACGGGTCCTGGGTCCGCTCCAGGTGACGCACGGCGGGCCCATTCTTATGGTCCAGGTCGAAAACGAATACGGTTTTTACGGCAAGGATGCGGATTACATGGGTGAAATGCGCCAGGCGGTGCTCGATGCCGGCTTCAATGTCCCATTATTCGCCTGTAACCCGCGCGAGCATCTCAAAGACGGCTGGCGTGCCGACCTTTTCCCGGTGGTCAACTTCGGCTCGGATCCTGCCGGCAGCTTCAAGGCATTGCGCGAAGTCCTGCCCAAAGGGCCGCTCATGTGCGGAGAGTTCTATCCGGGGTGGTTCGACACCTGGGGCGCGCCGCATCATACCGGAAATACAGACAAGTATTTGAAGGACCTTGCCTACATGCTCGAGGCGGGCGCCTCGTTCAGCATCTATATGGTTCACGGCGGCACCACCTTCGGATTATGGTCGGGAGCCGACCGCCCCTTCAAACCGGATACTTCGAGCTATGATTACGACGCGCCTATCAGCGAGGCGGGGTGGCCGACGGAAAAGTTTTTCAAAACCCGCGAGCTGTTCGCCAAATACATCAAGCCAGGCGAGCGAATCCCCGATCCACCGGACAAGAACCCGGTGATTAGCTTTCCCCCCGTGACCGCATCGGCTTGTGCTCCATTGTTTCAAAACCTGCCCCGAGCTGTCAGCGACACACGACCGAGGACAATGGAAAGCTATGATCAGGGATACGGATGCATTTTGTATCGGACCATATTGCCTGCCGGCCCGGCTGTGCGGCTGGAATGCAGCGGGATCCACGATATTGGTTTGGTTTTTCTGAATGGCCAAAGAGTCGGTTTCTTGGATCGGCGTAGTCGAAAACTCAGCCTGCCTTTACCTGAGCGACGGAATCCGTCGCGACTGGACATTCTCATTGAAGCGATGGGGCGAGTGAATTTTGGAGCCGAGGTTCATGACCGTAAGGGACTGCATGCCCCTGTGCAGCTCGTCAATCCGGCAGGACAAGCCAATGAACTGTCCGGATGGCAGGTCTACCAGTTGCCGCTTGATGGAAAGATGTTATCGCGCTTGCGCTATGGGAGCGGCACCGGTACCGGTCCGTGCTTCTGGCGCGCGACGTTGCCCCTGGATCATACTGGCGATACCTTTTTGGAAATGCGTACCTGGGGCAAAGGCGTGGCCTGGGTCAACGGCCACTGCCTCGGACGTTTTTGGAATATTGGGCCCACCCAGACCATGTACGTCCCCGGGCCCTGGCTCAAGCAAGGCCAAAATGAAATTGTAATTCTTGACCTGCTGGGGCCGCAAAAAGCCTCTGTAGCCGGCTTGGATAAACCGATTCTCGATCAATTGCGTCCGGAACTGGATTTGATTGCGAATTGACCTGATTCCCCGAATTGCCGAATTTCTGCCCCGAAGCGATGAGCAAAAAACGTACTGTGCTGGTGGTTTTATCCAACCGTTGGAACCGCAATCAAAAGGCGGTGTTCCTGGAAATTACGTGCGATTCCAAAGGCACCGTCCTGCGCGAGCGGCGGTTGCGCAGCCAACCACGTAAATCGCTCTACGATGAGGTGTGGGAAAATGACGAGGGCCGTACCGAATTCGCGGCTTGTCACCGTTTCAAACGGAAATACGGCCACAAACTGCAAAAGAAACGCTAAGCAGCCTTTTTGCTGAAGATTGAGCCGATTGCCGATTTTGGCTCTTCGTCGCGCTGCCGGGCCTTGAGTTGGCCGAGGATCGCATGCCAGCCGATGTAAATCTTATGCCACTGGCTTTCCAGGTTGCGCACGACGCCGTCGTTGAGTTCGCTCAAGTATCGTAGTGAAGGAGCATTCCCCACCAATTCATGAATCTCCTGACGGCTGGGCGAGGCGACCTCAATCGAGCAAAGCAGTAACTCGAGTTCCTGGATCAGCACGCTCTTCACCTCGAGAAACTGGTTTTCCTCTTCGATGCCGAACTTTTTGCCGCGCGACAGGCCGACGAATTGGTTGAATTGTTTCCAGCACTCCAGATGGTTTTCCATCTGGGCGATGAGTTGCTCGACTTTTCGGTTGCTCATAATTATGAGGAAGGCAAGTTCCGTTCCATTTTTGGTTTGGGTTTAATGCTTTGGTTTCAGGAAGACCAGCGCGCCGCCCCTCATTTCCCGGGCGGTAATCTGCAGGCTGGCAAATTGGAAAATCAATTGCGACAGAGGCATTTGCGCTCGCCGCGCCTCTTCAAATACACGCTGGACTTGCTTGGCAACCGCTTCCAGAACTTCCGTCGGGCACGAGGAGGAGACGGTGCTGGCGAGGATCCGACCATGGCGATCCAGGGTCAGACTGCCTGAGGGAAGCAATGTCAGCGTCGGACTCGGCTTTGAAAAGAGGCTCAGGAGTCCCATGACGCGACCAGTTGTTTGCTTTTTTCGCTCAAGTTGCCGGCCTTGGTATCACCCGACCAGCCCACCAGGAAAGCCTTATTGCCTTGAGTCAGGAGCACCACTCGGTTATCGATTCCCACTGCCTCCAATTGCGCCAGGGGACCGACTTGGAGCCGCTGACTCAGGATTTGGCACGCTTCGTTTGCCTCGCGCATCCACGCCGACAGTTCCTCAGTTGCCTCAGTACCCCATCCCTCGGCAGAGCCTTTGGGCTTCTCCGGCACAGAAATGACAAACTGCGCGCCGGCACGCGTGAGCGCGCCCAAACGCCATACGGTAGTGCGATGGTTCACCGCCTCAGCATTCTCGCCGTCTCTGCCCATCGTCGTGGTTTCGTCAATCGCCTGGGCAGCTTCCAACAGCAGCGCATTGACGGATTTGGTGATCGTTCTTTCACGGCCAGGCTCAGCCGGCAGATTTTCAAAGGTGCCTGATTTCCAGGCAAGGATTCGCCGGAAAGCAGTTTCGCCGCGCACGCCTTCCGCATCCGCGTCGATTAACTCGCCTGCCTGAATCCACAGCCGGCCGGTTAGCGGGCCGCGTGTAATGCGCAATACCGTCGATGCCTGCGACAGACATTCCATCTGAATTAGATCCACCAGGCCCTTGCTTTGCAGCCCGCGAAAACCTCCTTCACTCTCTCGTCCTAACAGGGACTCAATGCATTGAAGAAACATTTCCATGTTCTCCTGCGTGTCTGGTTTGAGCCAGAACAGGTCAACACCCAAGGCATAGGCCCGGGAACGGAACTCTTCATCCTGCACTGCGGTAATCACGACTGTCCGTAACTCCGGGAAACTCCGGCGCACGATCGTCAGGATTTGCAGCCCATCCATTCTGGGCATGCGCAAATCGCATATCAGCAGCCGGAAAGACTCGTTCTTCAGTAACGCGAGCGCCCGGGCGCCATTGGCAGCGGTGGAAATCTCTGGGTGGCTGGGCAATCCCGCCAGGAGCTCGCGATAAACTTCGAGCACCGCCGGATCGTCGTCCACAATTAGGATTTTATGCCGCGTTTGCATAGTTGATTGCGTTGCCTGGCCCGCTGCTGGGGTTCCAAGTCCGCAAAAACAACAGATTATTCATTGCAGCTAGCATCCTTTGTTCCGTTTCCGTCAGAAACATGCGAATTTCAGAGACAACGTTGATTAACGCCTGTGAACAGTCTGACAAGCTCCAAGGCTTGATGACCGGCAAAGTAGCGCTGGTTACCAAAGCATCGACAATGAGACACCCAGTCCAGCCCTGAGACAGCCAGGCGGTGCGGCTGGCCCCGCCTCCGGGGTCTTGGTTTCCCGAGCCATTCAAGGTCCTAAGAGGGTTGCCAGTGCCCGGAAGTTTTTGACATAAAACCCTGTCCCCTGGCTCAACGCTCACGGGTCGGTCGGCACCGCTGTGTCCATTGAGGCAATCGTCAAAGCTGCATTTCCGCCGCGCTTCATTTGCTGCCTTACGGTGCTCCAGAGCGATTGCAACCCCATGAAATGAGGCGTATTGGCACAAGTCCTGCATCCCAGTAGCGTCAATCGACGAATCCTGATGAATCGTGCGCGAGCAACTAATGTCTCCGGGCTGGCTAAGCCTTGGCCAAAAGCCGGTCCCAAGACTCTAATTCAACAATCGAAGATCAGTGAGTGGACCCTCCACTCGGATGAGGAATAAAAATGTTTGGCTTTCTTAAAAACATATTGCACCGGTCGAACTCGGACGCACCGGCAAACAACGGTGAACAACCCCAAGGATCCCCAAGCGCTGCTACTGCCACTCAGGCTTATCAGCAGCCGCGCCCCGCCCCCCGTCCTCAGCCGGTCCCACAGAACGGCAAATTCATCGATGTTCCGGTGCAGAGCATTCTCGAAGGATTGCCCCTGGAACTCCAGCCGCGCGTACGTCAAATGGACGTTGGTCCGATGACCATTTCCGTTCCGCTTGAGAAAGTCCTGGCCCAGCTTTCGCGTGGGGTCGTTAAAGTCTCATTTGGTGAATTACGCCAAGCTGTGCCTGGTGTGTTCTCTGCTGAGAACGACCGTGACCGCGTCATGGTGGCGTTGCCTTTGTCAGAAATCCTCGGGCGGCTGAATCCCGCTTTGATTACGCGGCGCCGGACCCAGCAACAACTCGAGGTGCCCGCCGACATTGCAAACCCGTTTGATCCAAATGGTGCTGCAAACTACTTCTCGTATGCGGCGCCAACGGAAGAACCTGAGGCGCCGCCGCCGCCGCCTTCACCACGGACTGTTAAGCCGGAGCCGCACGTCCCTGCCCCCGTAAATCGCGGCGCGCTGGGCCCAATACCACCACCAACTCTTCCCCCGAGCCCTGCCTCGCGCCTGGGTGCCGCGCCCGCCGCTAAGGCCGCTCATCAGTTTGTTCCACCAGCGGCGCCCGCACCCGAATCGCCTGCCCCCGTGTCTCCGCCTCGCATAACGCGCCTCGCGCCTGCAGCACCGACGCCAGCACCCGCGCCTCCCATCAAAATGCGCCCTGCTCCTCCAGTGGCACTGACGCCCGCGCCGCCCGCAAAAGCCGATCACATTCCGGCACAGCTCCCTCAGTCTCCGGCACAGCCCCCGGTGGCCCCGGCGCTGCGCCTCGTCCGTGAGGCGCCTCCGGTCCAGGCACCGCTTGCGCCTCCTGCGCCGCCTGCGCCTACGGCAGCACCGACAGTGCCGCGAATCGCGACGCCTACCGCAGCACCCGCACCGGCAAGACCTTCTTCCCCGGCAACAGCGCCAGTGGCTCCACAAGCCGCAGTTCCCGCTCCGCCCTCGACACCCGCCAAACCTGCCGCGCCTCCGGTAGTATTGACTTTGGCCGCCTTGGCAGATGGGTGGCCCGAGCCGATCCGCAAAGAGATTGTGGACTTGAATCTGGTGGATGCACAGGTAGCTCTGCCGGCCCAGGGTGTCGAGCAAGGCCTCAAACAAGGACGGATCGTGTTTACCTGGAAAAGTGTCCGAGCCTGGCTCAAGCCCGCGGTACTCGCAACCGTGTCACCGAACGATGCGATGGCGCTCGAAATGCCGCTGAAAGTTGTCGCGCCCGCATATCTGGCCCGCAAGAAAGAGAGCCGGCCCCAGGAGAAAGTCGCGGTGGATGAGGACATCCCGAATCTGTTTTTCGGATTCCCACAGCCGGAGACTGCTCCCGCTGTCAGCAGCGCGCGACCGGCAGACACAAATTTTTACGTCTGGGGCGACTCGAGTGATACGGTAATGCTCCAGGAATCGGAGGCGAAGCGAGGCGCGACACCAGGCACCAAATTTGTCGCCAAGTACGCGACACCCAATGAAGTGGTTTCCCGCGCAGCCGGGCTGGATGGAGTGGCTGGGGCGTTGATCGCGCTGCCGGACGGTCTAATGGTAGCCAACCAGCTTCCACCCGAGCTGAACGGCGACACGCTGGCTGCATTCCTGCCGCAGATTTTCGGGAAGGTCAGCCAGTGCACCAAAGAATTGCGAATGGGTGAGCTCAACAACCTTAACTTCACTGTGGGGAACGTTCCTTGGAAGATTTTCCGAGTGAACGCCATCTTTTTCGCCGCCTTCGGGCGGGCCGGGGAGCCGCTGCCCACAGCGCAACTGGCGGCACTGGCCGCCGAACTGGATCACAAACCGAAATAAACACTGCTATGGCTATTATCAATCAGGCAACCAAAGAGCTTCAGGTCAAGATCGTCTATTACGGTCCCGCCATGGGCGGCAAGACGACCAACCTGGTACAGGTCCACGACCATGTACAGACTGCCGCCGGCAACAAAGGAAAACTTGTTTCGCTGGCCACGAGCTCGGATCGCACTCTGTTTTTCGACTTTCTTCCCATCGAGGCTATGTCGATCAAAGGGTTCAAAACCAAGTTTCAGTTGTACACCGTGCCCGGCCAGGTAATCTACAATACCACCCGCCAACTCGTGCTCCGTGGCGTCGACGGCCTGGTCTTTGTGGCCGACTCCCAATACGAGAAGATGGCCGAAAACGTGGAAAGTTTCGCCAACCTCGAGGAGAATCTGAAATCGCTCCGGCTGAATCTGGCAGAAATCCCGTACGTGCTCCAATACAATAAACGGGACCTGCCCAATGTGGCCCCCGTTGAATACATGGAATTCCTGCTCAACAACCGGGAAGTGCAGGTACCGAGTTTCAGTTCCGTCGCACATAAATGCGAAGGGGTATTCGAAACGCTGAATATGATCACCCGCCTGCTGCTGCATAAGTTCGTGAGCCAGGGCGCGCCGCAGTACGCATGACATGGCTACTTTGCCACAACTTATCGAGGAAGACATCCAGCGCCTCGACGAGGTGTTGCGTGAACTGATCGAGCGCAGCGATGCCAGCACGGCCCTGATCATCGACCAGGGCGGCTTCCTCATCGCCAGCCAGGGCGACTCGCGCCAGTTTGACCTGACCACCATTGCCGCCCTGGCCTCCGGCGCCTATATGGCGAATCAAACTATTGCCAACCTCGTCCACGAACCACAGTTCAACAGCGTTTACCAGCAAGGCCAGAAATTCAGCATGTTCATCATCAGTGTGGATGAGAACTGCCTGCTCGCCGTCATCTTCAAAGCGCAGGTCAGCGTCGGCGTAGTGAAATACTTTGCCGCTCCGGCTGCCGAAAACATCGCGGCGCAAATGCGCGTGGCGCAGGAACGTGACCCAGCCGCCGGCCTTGACCTTTCGGTGTTAAATATCGCAAATCCCGCCGAGGTTTTCCGCCGCAAGGCCTGAACCACTTCCGCCGCTCGCCCAAAGGCGCCGCTTGCTGAAGGCTTCGATTTTGTTAGCCTGCGGGCTGAATGCGCGCCTGTCTGTTCCTCTTGTTGTCGCTGCCGGTATTGGCGGCGGAACGCAGCTTCGATTTCGGCCTGGTCCCCGAGGGGCATCTCCCTCCTGATTTTCGCAGCTCTGTCACGGGCGAAGGCAAACCTGGTCGCTGGGAGGTCTTGCTGGATGAGGTTCCGCCCTTGCTGCCGCCACTTTCGCCTCAGGCGCCGTCGAACACCAAACAGCCGGTCCTGGCCCAACTCGCTCAGGACAAAACTGACGAGCACTTTCCACTACTGATTTACGAGCGCGAGGAATTCCGTGACTTCAAGCTTTCAACCAAATTCAAAACTGTCCGCGGCGATGCCGAACAAATGGCGGGAATCGTTTTTCGATTTCAAAACGAAAGCAACTATTACGTTGTGCGGGCGAGTTCGCTCGGCAACACGTTTCGATTCTATAAAGTCCTCGATGGGCAGCGTGGGATGATGGTTGGACCGGAAGTTCCCGTAAAAAGCGGCGTCTGGCATGAGCTGTCCATCGAAGCTGAGGGAAGCCATTTCACCTTTAAACTGGATGGGGAGCAGCGCTTTCCGACGGTAATCGACATTTCTTTTACACGAGGCAAAATCGGTTTTTGGACCAAGTCTGACGCGGTCAGTTATTTTCGCGATGTTAAGATCACCTACCAGCCGTTGGTGCCTGCCGCCCAGGCCATGATGCCCCACCTCGCGAAGCGCTACCCGCACTTGCTCGGCCTGAAAGTATATGTGCCAGACAAGGACACGCATGGCACCCGTTTAGTGGCGAGTCTTGATCCCAATGAACTTGGGCAGGCGGGTGCAAAAACCGAGCAAGCCGTCATTGGCACCGGCGAAACTTACTACGGCAAAGAAAAAGGAATGGTTTCGGTTATCATGCCGCTGCGCGATCGCAATGGCGACACGATCGCCGCCGTTCGCGTGGCAATGAAGTCATTCGCCGGCCAAACAGAGGCCAATGCCATCATTCGGGCATCCCCTATTGTCAAGGACATCCAGGCCAACGTCCACTCGCCTGAAGACCTGGCAGAATGAGACCGGTGCGCGAGGTGGGGAAACTTGGCTTGGTTTTCAACCGCCGCCCTAATGGGTGAAGCATGGTCGAATTTAGCCAACCAGAGTTTGCGTTCATTCTTTTAAAAACCCTTGCCCTGGAACTTGCAGGGTTAGTTTTCCATCGCAAAATTGATAATTTTACAGCAAGTGAGGGGGTCCGTACTATATCGGTCCTGCTTACCGTACACTATGGGATTTTTAGCGATTGGCATAAGTGGGGTCAGCTTTATGCTTTCTCGCGGGTATGAAGTTAGGCGTGTTTGTTGAGAGGGACGGGATTCTGAATCTCACCCGCGTGGAACGCGGGCACCAGGTTACGCCGCTCACATTGGATGATGTTACGCTGAATACAGATGCGGTTGCGCCTCTGAAACAATTGAAAGCGGCGGGGATGGTGCTGGTTGCGACGACAAATCAGCCCGGACTTTCCCGAGGTTACCAATCACGGCGGGAATTGGACCGGATTAACGACCTGTTGCGTGCGACATTTCCGCTTGATGACCTTCTCATTTGCCCACATGACGAAACGGATCGGTGCCCTTGCCGCAAACCCAAGCCCGGTCTCCTGGTGGAAGCCGCTTTCAAGTGGCATCTGCACTTGGATCATTCCTTCGTGATCAGCGACAAGTGGCAGGATGCGGAAGCCGCACGCACCGTTGGTTGCACCTCTTTGCTACTCAATTCTCCCTGGCTGGGCACCGTGCACCGCGATTTGGTCCTTCCGGATATAGCAGCTATAGCCGAGAAAATCCTCACTTTGAGTGCAAGTCGACGGCCGGTAGCCGTGTAATGGCCGGGATGCCGTCCTGGCATCCCCACGTTATTTCCCCATCAAGGACCCGTCAAACTGGGAGAGTTAGTCGATGCAGCGCCTGGCCCAGGCTCCGGTTCGGCGGTCGTTTCTTTCGGTGGTGGAACATCATGATCCGTAACTCTGCGTGTGCCACCGGTGACTGTGATGTTGCCCTCCACATCTTCCTTCAGATGCGGACGGTTAGTGGTGTAATCATACGTCTGCCGCGCCAATAGCTCGCCATTGGGATCAAATTCGGTATAGCTAAAGCTCACCGGCCCATTCTGGTATAGCACGTGGAGGTTGCTCAGGCGGTCGATTTGCGGCGCTTGGGGGCGGCCGAACGACACCATTTGTCCAATCGGACGAACGCGAAGAGTTTTCCCATAGCTATCGGTTACACGAAGGTACAGCCGCAGCTCGCCGCGAAGATAATTGGCCTGTTGCAGGGTGTACCGCCGTATTTCGGGGACGGAATTGGACGCGCCCGCAGGCTGGGGGACACCCACGGATTGCTCCCAGAGTTTTGCCCCTTCGATGATGTTGAACGATCTGGTCGGGCTGGCAATTTCCACACCCCAGCCTTTGATGCGCACGATCGCAGCGACGCCAAAGCGTCCGGCGTGGCCAAACACAAAATACGGGCCGAGATCGACTCGTTTGACTGCTACTTTAGAAGATTCCAGGTCGAATTCGCCAACGACTGGCGGGTTGTCCAGCTTAGTCACGACCAATCCTTCCGGCGAAGCTATTGAAAATGTGAGCCAATCAGGATCCGCACCAAGATGCAACGTCTGGCCGGAAAGGTTCGTGATGCGAACAGCCACAACCATGGATTCACCCTGGAGGTATTGATCCTGCCCCTGTGTCACTTCGACGCTGACCTGGCCTCGCGCTGCCGCCGCCCCACAGACCACAAGGGCCAGCGCTAAACCGCAGATTTTCATCGGACCACTCTAATTATCTTCCGGGCTCAGGCAAGCTCAAAGCGGACAAACGCCTTGCCACGGCGGCATAAACCGTCGGCACCGTTAACTGCCGCAAGCACGCCAAGGGCTCGAGATTGCTGCAGCGCGGTTTCAGGCAAGGGGCGCACTGGAGGTCCAATTGGAGCACGCTCCCGGGCTGTCCGTAGGGACCCGTGCGGCGCGGCTCGGTGGGACCCATGAGTGCGACGACCGGGCGTCCGAGCGCTGCCGCCACATGCATTGGGCCGGTGTCATTGGTCACCATCAACTCGCATAGCCGAATCCATTCCACCATTTCTGGCAAAGACAACTGTCCGGTGAGATCCAGGCAACATCCCGGCACCGCACCGGCAATGCTTTTGCCCAGCACCTGGTCTTCCGGACCGCCCAGGACCGCGAAACGCAAGCTCGTGTAAGCTTGCACCAGGCGGCGCAGGAGTTCGGCAAAATTATCCGCGGACCAACGCTTATTCCACCAGCGAGCGCCCGGTTGAAGGATCACCCAGCGGCTGCCATCAATTGGCCATTTTCTGCGCAAACCGGCGGCGACGCTCGGGCGCGGCTTGAGCCATTCAAACTTGTTGTTCACCGGCACACCCAATCGCGGCAGGACGCTCAAATACCAGTCCACGGCGTGGGTATGGAACGAAGGCCGCGGGACAATGACATCATAATAGCCGCGCGCGCCTTCGCGCGGTTCATCCATCCCGATGGTGAAGCGACCGTTGGCCAGCCAGGCAAAAGCGCCACTGCGCGCCAGGCTTTGCAGGTCGATGACCCAGTCAAAGGACTGCCGGCGTGCCCATAGCAGCCTCCGCCACGCAGCCAGCCACGCGCGCGGCGAAGTCCAGCCTTCTCGGTCGAACCGGATCAAGCCCGTCAGGTCAGGGTCATCTTCCAGCATGGGCGCCAGGCGCCGATCGATCCACCAATGGATTTCGCTCGCGGGGAGGTGGCGCTTCAATAAGCGGAGCACGGGCAGCGCCTGGACCACGTCGCCCAGGGAACTGGGCTTGAGGATGAGAATTTTCAACTACTTCCCGAACGCCAACCGTTCCGCCAGGCGGGGAGGAAGGCCGGCATCCAGGATTTTTTTCTGCGCGCCGGCAATATCGTATTCCAGGCGCCGCAGCTCAATCGTGCCTTCATCCACATCGAACACCACGTAAGCGGCCTTGGGATTATTGTCGCGCGGTTGTCCGATGGCGCCGACATTGATGAAGTACTTCTTGCCGGTTTCGATCTTGAATTTCGAATAGGTGCCGCCGCGCACCATGCTGTCCCGGATAAACGCCACCGGCACATGCGTATGGCCGAAGAAGCAAATGGCCGTGTTCTGGTATGTAAAGCTGGCGGCCGCCGCCAGCTTATCGAACACATAACCCCAGCGTTGCGGGCCGTCCAGCGTGGCATGGACGATCGTGAAATTGGTGACCATTCGCACGTACTTAAGGTCCCGCAACCATTGTTTGTCATCCGGCGAAAGCTGGCGCCGCGTCCAATTCACCGCTTCGGCGGCCGCGGGATTAAAACCGTCCAGCGGTTCGTCCGTCGAGCAATACTCGTCATGATTCCCCTTCACACAGGGAATATTCATCTTGCGAACGATTTCGAGGCATTCCTTCGGGTTCGCGTTGTATCCAACTACATCACCGAGGCAGGCGAAATGGGTGCACTTCTGCTGTTTGATGTCGTCCAGCACAACCTGGAAGGCTTCCAGGTTGGCGTGGATGTCGGCAATGATAGCAAACTTCATGTCAAATTATCGAACTATCTCAAACCCGCGAAATTCGTTCTCCGCTTCGGTCCAACTCGAAGCCTCATCACGAATAAAATGTTCCAGACCTTCGTCGCGGATGGCCTGTCGGAAAGCGTCGAGCTCCTCTTTTGCGCCCTCCGCGATCAATTCTACGCGGCCATCCGTCAGGTTTCGGACCGTCCCGGTTACTTCAAACCCGTTGGCAACCGATTTGACAGTATAGCGGAACCCAACACCCTGGACGTTTCCCGAGTATAAAACCTGCATCCGTCGTCGATTCACAATAATCCCATGCCAATCTGCCACACAAGGACCGACCCGGCAGGAAAAATACCCGTCCACCGGTCTGACAGCAGAGAATAAAGCCATAGCCAACCCGCGCACGCAACGACTTTTTGCGGGACATTTCAACTTGTTGCCCCCCCCGATAAGGACGAAGAGAAACAAACGAGAGAGCTCTAAACCAGAACAACGGGTGGGCCGGTTGGCGGTGCCCGAGCACGCGGGCTCCCCGAATACAACTGTATCGTTCCGGCTACGCCAGTGCGGCTTTGACCCGTTCAGGTGTCATCGGCAGTTGCATGAGTCGGGCACCAGTTGCGTCGTGTATGGCGTTGGCAATGAGAGCGCCCATGAGAATAATGGCCGGCTCGCCACCGCCTTGCGGGGCGTTTTCCTTCGAGTCAAGCAGTACCGTTTCAATTTCAGGCAGCCAGGAAAAACGAGGGATTTCATAAGTATCGAAGTTGGTGTCCAGAACCTCGCCTCCTTTGAAGTGCACCTCTTCAGTCAAAGCGTAGCCTAATCCCATGGTGATGCACCCCTCCATTTGAATGCGCGCCCCTTCGGGATTGATCACCAACCCCATGTCCTGGGCGCAAACAACGCGTTTGACCTGGACTAGACCTTTTCTGGCATCCACCGCGACTTCAGCAATGGCAGCGACATAGGTCCCCGCGTCAACGCCGCAAGCCACGCCCCAACCCCGTTTGGCGGGCGGTTTGGCTGGGGTCCACCCGAACTTCTCGGCGGCGGCTTTCAGAACCGATACCATCCGAGAATCCTTCAGGTTCTTGAGCCGGAACTCGACCGGATCAATTCCCAATGCGACCGCCATTACGTCGATCTGCGATTCGCGGGCAAAGGTGTTGGTGTTGCTGCCCGGCGCGCGCCAGGCGCCGGTGGCAAATGGGTGTGTGCCCGCGCCGCCCACCCAACCGGCGCCATGCGCGGCAGTGCGATGATGCGGAATGTCGTAAAAATGCTGCGCGCCCCGCTCGCCGGCGAAAAACACATCATAATCCCAAAATAAAATCTTGCCCGCGCCGTCGGCGCCCGACTTGATCTTCACAATCGCAGCCGGCCGGAAGGTGTCGTAGAAGAATTCTTCCTCTCGTGTCCAGGCCACTTGCACCGGCTTGCCGGCCAACTTCGAGAGCCGCGCCGCCTCAACGGCTTGCGCATTATGAGTTTTGCCGCCGAAGCCGCCGCCAACAAAGGGAGTGATGACCCGCACTTGAACGGCCGGCAGACCAATCGCCTCGGCGATCTCGCGCTGCGCCCCAAACGGATTTTGCGTCGAAGCCCAAACGGTTGCGCGGTCGCCCTCCACATGCGCCAGCGCGGTGTGGGTTTCCATGGCGGCGTGGGCCACATAACTGTTCAGCCAGGTTCGTTCGATCTTTTGCAATGACAGTTTTTGGCCGGATTCGAGATCGCCACTAGTGGCAAGCACTCGCGGCTCGGGAGCGGTGGCCAGCAAATGGTCGAAAATCGTGTGATCGTCCACTTTGCCCGCCGGGGTATCGAATTCGGCTTTCACTTTTGCCAGCGCCGCCTCGGCCACATCGGGTAAGGAATGCAGTACGGCGACCAAGTCGCCTTCGTGAATGACATGAACGCCGGGCACCTGTTGGCAAGCCTCGGTATCGACGGTTTTCAACTTCGCGCCGTGTGCGGGCGGGCGCAGAATTTTGGCGTAAAGCATTCCCGGCAGGCGCACATCGCCGGCATACTGAGCTTTGCCGGTGACTTTGTCGTGCCCATCGCGGCGGACCTGCGGCCGGCCGACAACGGTAAAGTCGGAAGCAGCTTTTAAAACAGCTTTGGCCTCGAGGTGTCGTTCGATTTTTTTACCTTTGGCCAGTTGGCCATAGGAAACCCTATGTTCCGTCTTGGAGGCGTCAAAAATCTCACCAGCCTTGGCCACCAACCGATCGCGTGGCACCTGGAGCGCTTCGGCCGCGAGTTCCAGCAGCACGCCTTTGGCCTCGGCCGCGGCAGCGCGCAAAGCAGGTCCAAAGAAACGGGTCGTCATCGAACCAAACGTCCCCATGTCCCAGGGACAGCGCTCGGTATCGCCCATGACCATGTCGACCGAATCGAAAGGCGCATCGAGCTCTTCGGCCAACATCTGCGCTAGCGATGTAATCGGGCCCTGGCCCATTTCGATTTTGCCGGTGAACCCGGTCACACGCCCATCTTCGCCGATATGCAGAAAAGCATTGAAATCGCTGGGCAACCCGCCGCCACCACCACGGCCACGCCGCGGCCGGCCGCCCTCTTCCTGACCACAAAGTTCCCCCACCGAAACGAACACGACGATCCCGCAACCGAGCCATTTCAGGAAGGCGCGCCGATCCAGCGGAGGCAAATCGCGAGCGGTTTGAGATTCGACTCCGGATTCAGTTTCGACTTCCGGCCCAATGCCATCCGGCAAGGCTGTGATGTCCCGAAAATTCAACGCCAGGTAATCTTCCGTTTTCATAATCCCTTCAGCTCCGACCCACTGTCGTGCCGGAAGCCTCGCGCGCGACCCGCTCGATTGCCTGCAGGATCCGTCTATGAGCGCCGCACCGGCAAAAATTCTGTTCCATTCCATGAACGAGGTCGGCGCGGCTGGGTTTCGGATTTGAGGCGAGCAGCGCTGCGCCGGTCAGGATCATACCCGGCGTGCAGAATCCACATTGCATGCCGTCGAGCTCCATGAAGGCGCGCTGCAGCGGGTGCAATTTCCCGTTTTTACCCAGCCCCTCGATGGTGACCACGTCTTTGCCAGCCAAAGTTTTCAGTTTGGTAAGACAGGAACGGGTGGCGATTCCATTAACAAGCACGGTGCAGGAGCCGCAGTGGCCTTCGCCGCATCCGAATTTGGTGCCGGTCAACCCGAGGTCCGCCCGCAGCACCCAGAGTAACTTGCGGTCGCCGTCCACCTCGACTTCCACCGGCTTATCGTTGAGCTTGAACGCAATTTTATCCGCCATAAATGCCTCCATCCAGCCGCAGGTTCATAAGGGTTCTTTTACGCTCTTTGAGGGCAAGCGCAAGGAACAAACGTTGTCAAAACGGTTCGGCTTCAGGCGACACTTGGAAGGTGTCTTCGGCCAGAGCGGCGAATTGTTCGATAACCGGCGAAGCGGGTTGACGCCGCCAGACCAAGGCCATGTCAACCCAGAGTTTGGGCGCGGCCAGCGGGCGCCAGACCAGGCCACGGAAGCGCTCGACCTGTTGGAAGTGGGGCAGCACGCTGAGACCAACTCCGATCGAGATCAGGCCGAGCATGTTGGTGGGATAACCGCCGACTTCTTTGACGACGCGCGGGCGAAAACCGGCGTTGGCGCATTGCCGAAAGAATTCGTCATAAAAATCCGGACGCGATTCGCGCGTGCAGAAGACGAAATCCTCGTTGCGTAACTGGGCGAGCGTGAAAGTCCTTTGCTTTGCCAACGGGTGCAACCGCGGCAGCACAACCTTATAAGGGATGCGCCAGATGGTTTGATGGGCAAGCCCCTCGAGCGGTGCGGGGAGATTCACAAATGCGGCATCGATGCGGCCCTCACGCAAAGCTTTGAGTTGCTCCGTTTGCGCGGCGTGAACGAAATCAAACTCCACCTTGGGATGCGCTTTGCGGAACGCCCCAATGACGGGCTGCAGATAATTGAGATGCAATCCACTGGGATAGCCCAGGACGAGACTGCCGGAGATGCGGCCGCCGGCAGTGCGGGCGTCGTTGGCGGCAGCCGCGGCTTCAGCGAGGATGGCGCGCGCGCGCGGGAAAAACGTTTTGCCCGCGCGCGTGAGCAGAACCCCGGTACGGCGACGCTCGAAAAGCGGCGTCTCCAGTTCGTTCTCTAAGTCGTGGATCTGACTGCTAAGCGCGGGTTGAGCTACACGCAATCGTGCCGCTGCGCGCGTGAAATTGAGCTCCTCGGCCACTGCCACGAAGTAGCGCAAGTGTCGCAGTTCCATTCGCGCACCATAGCCGAAACTTATAGCAGGCCCAAGCAACAAAGTATTGGGCGAATGCCGCTTTATCGGGCTAAGAGATAAGTGGCAAACAAAAATGAAAACGACCGTTACCGCCACCACACCTTTGGCAAAGCGAAATGCGCCGAGCACCGCCGGCGTTGCCCTTATAGAAAACGAAATCGATCTCTCCGGCAGCAGCACCTCGATTGCACGGGGAACGGACGAAGCGCCACCAGCAAAAATCGGGCGCCACCCCCTGGCGTGGCGTTTGGGCGCCGCGGCGCTGATTGTGGTGGCGATTGGAGCCGCCATTGGTTGGCGGATTCATGCGCGCACGTGGGAAAGCACGGACAACGCCTATACCGCCGCCCACGTTCACACAGTCAGTGCACGAGTGGCCGGGACCATTCAGGAAATTTATGTAGATGAGAACCAACCGGTGTCTGCTGGAACGGTTTTGGCTCGGCTCGATCCGGGGGATTTCGACCTACGTGAGCAGCAGGCAGCAGCACAATTGGCTCAGGCGCAGGCTCAAGTGCAGCAAGCGCAGGCGCAAGTCATCCAGGCGGGCGCGCAATTGACACGCGAACAGGCGCGCAGCAGCAAGGCGCGCCGCGACCTGGAACGCGCCCAGACATTGATGGCAGGAGGCAGTGGCGCCATTTCGCGGCAGGAATTCGATCAGGCGCAAACCGAATACGACTCGGCAGAAGCGGCAAAGCAAGCAGCGGAAGCAAACCTCGAGTCAGCGCGGGCGCTGGCCAAAGTCGCAGCGGCCCAAGAACAGGTTGCTCAGGTAAATCTGAAAGACGCAGAGCTGCAGTTATCGTACACGCGAATTGTTGCGCCGGTGGCCGGGCGCGTGGGAAAGAAGAACCTCGAAACCGGAAACTGGGTGCAACCCGGTCAGGCACTGCTTGCCCTGGTGCAGCCGGAAATTTGGGTAACCGCCAATTTCAAAGAAACCCAATTGGGCCGTATTGCGCCGGGTCAAATGGTGCGCGTGCGCATTGATGCGTTCCCCGGCCGTTCGTTTGTGGGAAAAGTGGACGGAATTTCACCCGCGAGCGGCGCGCAGTTCGCCCTGCTGCCGCCCGATAATGCCACCGGCAATTTCACGCGGATTGTGCAGCGTGTTGCGGTCAAGGTGCTCCTGGACGCCAAAGGCTTGGGCGAAGGGGCGGACCGGATTGCCGCGGGGATGTCCGCAATCGTGCAGGTGAAGGTGGGTGGTGGGCGCTAGATGCTGGATACTGGCCGGGAGACGAAATTAGGATCAAGAGGACGGTTAAGAGAGATGACAAGGGGAGAACAGACGGTTTCGAGGCTGCAATGGGTGGCTCTCATCGGCGCTATGCTGGGGGCATTTATGGCAGTATTGGACATCCAGATCACCAACGCCTCGCTCAACGAAATCCTGGGCTCACTCGGCGCCACACTGGATGAAGGATCCTGGGTTTCCACGAGCTATTTGGTGGCTGAGATTGTCGTCATCCCACTCACCGGATGGTTATGTGAAGTGTTCTCAACGAAGCGATATTTGCTGGTTAATGCGGCTCTTTTTCTCTTGTTCTCGGTCGCGTGTGCCTGGGCGTGGAACTTGCCGAGCCTGATTGCCTTTCGGACCATGCAAGGGTTGACGGGTGGCGTCCTTATTCCGACTGCCTTCAACCTGGTTTTGAAGCTGCTGCCCCTGCCCAAACGCGGAGTTGGTTTTGCGCTCTTCGGGATAACCGCCACATTCGCGCCCGCCATCGGTCCGACCGTAGGCGGGTGGCTCACGGATAACTACGGCTGGCCATCGATATTTTATCTGAATCTGGTGCCCGGGTTACTGCTAATCGCGGCGGTGGGCTGGGGGCTGGAACGCGAGTCCGGAAGGCCGGAGCTGCTGCGGCACGGCGGCTGGTGCGGTATCGGCACGATGGCGATCGGGCTGGGTTCGCTGATTATCTTTCTGGAGGAGGGTAATCGCAAAGACTGGCTGAACTCTGAATTTATCACCGCGATGGGACTAACGGCCTTGGTGTTTTTGGCCACCTGCATAGTAATCGAGCTGAAGCGGCGTGAGCCGTTCATCGAACTGCGTTTGCTGGCCCAATTGAATTTTGGGCTGGGGTCAGCGATAGGAATGGCCTTCGGCGCCGGGATGTATGGCGCTACGTTTTTGCTGCCACTCTACTTGGCGCAGGTTCAAGGGTATAACGCACAGCAAATTGGGGAAACCATCATGTGGAGCGGTTTGCCGCAAATGCTGGTGATGCCGCTGGCGGTTTGGCTGCTGCGCAAATGGGACGCTCGGCTGTTGTTGACGCTGGGACTGGTATTGTTCAGCAGCAGCAGTTTCATGAACGCGGCGCTGACGCACCTGACTGCGTACGAGCAACTGCGCTGGACACAATTGGTGCGCGCCGTGGGCATGCCGCTGGTCATCGTGCCCATTACCACGCTGGCGACGGCGCGGATTCGTCCGGATCAATCAGGTTCAGCATCGGCTTTGTTTAACATGCTGCGCAACCTGGGCGGCAGCATCGGCATCGCCTTGCTGGCAACGCAACTCGACGTGAGGGAAAAGTTCCATTCCTTCCGATTGGGAGAGTCCGTGACCGCATTCAGCCCTGTCGTGAGCGACCGATTGGCATTATTCGCGCAGTTTTTTGTCGCGCGTGGGACCGAGGCGGCGACCGGGACAACTCAAGCGGCTGGCGCCCTGGCGGATTTGGTCAGACGAGAGGCGAGCGTGATGGCGTACGGGGACTGTTTTTATCTGCTCGGGACCATGCTCGCGAGCACCGTGCTGCTGGTATGGTGGTGCCGGTCAGTTCGCGGCGCAGCCGCAGCGCACTGAGTTCAATGGTGCATGGCCGATTCGCGGAGGCGCTGGGCGGCCGCGATGGCGTTCGGATTGCCCGTGTTAACGGCAGCGGAGAGCGAGCGCTGGAACGAGCGCATCTGGTTCACAACGATCATCTGCTGTTGCTGACTCATCTGAACGCTGGCCTTTTGCAGAGCTAAAAGATCTTGCGCCGCTTTATCAAAGTCGCCCGCGCTCATTGCTTTGTGGATAGGAGTCAGATCGAGCGGTTTTTCCGGAACGACGGCTACTGCCGCCGGTGCGGCGCCGGAGGCGGCATTGGTGTCCCCTTCAGCGGTTGGAGCGGTTTCCGGAGCGGCAACAGCCGCCGGCTTTTTTTTGCAGCCGGCAAACAGGAACAGAGCAACGGCGGCGACCACAACCATTGCTGCGTAAGGGAAACGGGACCATTGAGGGCAGGGTTCTCGCATAAATTCCAACGAACAGCCGATTTGCCTTAAGGCAAACCATTGAACGTAGCCGGGTTGTTCCAGCAGCGGTTCGGCAGAACGCTCATGCCCGCCCCGCGCGCACCCTGAGTGCCCGCGTAGAGGTCCTTAAGATCGTACCATTGTTTGAGGTTGATCTTTAGCGTCGTTCCCCCGAATTGGGCCAAAGTGGCGCCCTTGCCGTGCCGACCCGAAATGCCTTCGTCGGGGAAACTGGAACAATCATTGAAGTAGAACGGCGTCTCGCCATCGGCTTCCCACTGAACAACGGCGTCGGGTTTGTACTGGGTAATCTTAAACGTAGCTTTGTAGCCTCCTGGCCCGGCTCCGGCATTGCCATAGGCGACGATCGACCCGTTCCAAACGTAACTCGTGAAATAAATTTCCCGCTGATAAAATAAAGAATCCGGCTTGTCCGCAGGGCAGAGGAGGACCTTGGCCGATTTAAGATACGGCCAAAGCTGGCCCTGCATGGCCGAATTGAGCTGAAGGGGCAGGTATTGATTATAGGTATTAACGGTTCCTGAGGTATTTTGCCCTGACCCCGCAGGACTCGGACAGTTTGGACCGGCAGCCCAACAAGGGTCACCTTCTCCCCAGCCCGGACTGGGCAGGATCTCGCGGTTGTCGGTCGTGTACATGGTCATGGCGATGAGGATCTGATGGTTGTTATTCAGGTCGTACGCCATTTGCGATCGGTTTTTCGCATTGGACAACGCCGGCAGAAGCATCGCCGCCAAAATCGCTATGATCGCGATAACAACGAGCAGTTCGATAAGGGTGAAGGCGTGGCGGGTTGGGTTTAAACGGTTAAATGAACCATTTGAGAGGGCTCTCATAAGCTTTTATGGTCTAGCCGCATTATAGTCTGCGGCAAGGTTCTGTCAATAAGTCAAATTACCAACCAACATCGAGCGATCCGCGCCTCATTCAGCCTGTCTTCAAGCCTAAGTTTCTATAGCCCGGATGGGTGGAATTGGAAAGTGTGCGTTTGGGGGCACACATTTCGTCGCCGACATAATATTAATAACTGCACGATATTACAAAAGCCATTGAACATTTGTTCGAGAGTCAGGCCCTGGGTCGCCCTGGTGTTCCGCACAGCTTCTGGAAAGCAAAAAGCAGGGGTGGCCGGGTATGCCGGCGCCCCCTGCAACTCAACCCCAATCCGCATCATGTTCTCATCATGGTGCGGCCCCACGTTACGCCCCGAGGCGATCATGCGTCATGTCATGCAAATGATGGACACGTCGGGTTGACACCCCAGCAACATGAATTAATTTAATTATCGATCAAACCTGACTAATTCCCGAGTTACATGGCCACCAAACCCGGCAGGCGCACCGTTCCCAAATCCAGGCACAAAACGCGGCGGAGGCGGCGAACCGCGCGGGCGCAACTCCGCAAACCCCTCTCGCCCCTCGGTTGTTGTCCCGCGTGGCGGAGTTTCGTCCAATCCTCGTAGCGCAAGCCCGCCGATGCGAGCGGTCATCCAACGCGTCACACGCGCCAGCGTGACCATTAGGGGGCAAATCAAAAGCGCAATTGGTCCAGGCTTGCTGGTTTTGGCCGCATTCGAAGAAGCCGACACGGCTGAGGACGTCGAGTGGCTGAGCGGGAAAATTGTTCGGCTGCGGATCTTCGATGACGAACAGGGAGTGATGAACCGTTCGATGCTGGAAGCGGGCGGTGAGCTGCTGGTGGTAAGCCAATTCACCCTGTTTGCGAGCACGAAAAAGGGAAATCGCCCGTCGTACAGCCGTTCGGCGCGGCCTGAGTTGGCAGTGCCGTTATATCAGCAATTACTGGCGAGGCTGGAATTGGATGCGGGCAAGGCCCCGCAGGCGGGCGAGTTTGGGGCGCACATGGAGGTCAGTCTCGTGAACGAGGGGCCGGTGACAATCGTAATGGATACGAAGGCGAAGGAGTGAGTTTGGGGTTGAGTCCCACTTGGTGGTTGGGGCAAAGCGATTATTGTTGGACTAATGAATACACGAGAAATGACCGACAAATTTCAGGACTGGCAGAAGCGCGCAACGGAATCGGCCCGCAACTTCGGCCAGGCTACGGACCAGTATGTGCGGGAGAACACCTGGACCACGATTGCGGCCGCGGCGATCCTGGGTTGCCTCCTGGGTTACCTGATGGCCAGCCGGGGCGAGGATTGAGCTCGTAACCACGAATTGACACCAATGATTTGTGTCCATTCGTGTACATTCGTGGTTGATAGATCCTGCGGGCCGCCCAGGCCTATAGCCCTGCCTCCACGTCAGGCGGAGGTTAATGCGATTTGCCGGGCAGACATCCGAGTTTGGCAAAGGCAACAACGTAGACCAGGAACGAGACGATCAGCAGCCAGGGTTTGCCGTGCACCATCAGCAGGATGCCCCAGCAGAGCACGAAACTGATCAGCAAATAGGCGATGATCGCCAGCAGGAATTTCATGTGGTCAGTTTACCGGTATTGGCTTTCGGCGCAAGCGAGGGTTCCAAACCGGGGTGTGATTCTAAACAACGGGCGGCAGTAGCGCGGGCGTCCACGCCTGCGGGTCATGGCTGCGTCTCGCCGCCACAAATCGGGCGGGATGCCCCATGAACTCGCAGCCGGGACGGCTGCGCTACGGTTTATTGCCCACCAGTTTCAATCGCACGCTCCAAGCCGGTGGCGCCATGACGGTGCTGGCGCTTGAGCCCTGTGTGGCGGCGAAGGGACGCTCGGGGGATCGCTTTTTGGCCGGGCAGAAACTCTCTGAGGAACCGTGGTTTGTCATGGCGCCCGCAGCGCTGGTAATCGGCCCATAGCGCGACCGCTGCGCGGTCTTCGGGAATGCGTCGCGCCTGGGTCAGGTACTCGAACAACAGCTCCATTAACCGGACCAGAGCAATCCCCGAAGTCTGGCCGACCCTTGAGTGGACCCATTCACTCCAGGAAAGAAACGAGTAAAAGGGTGAGCCGGCGCTGTGACGCGCGGAGTCTCCGATATCGCGTTCGAGGTTTTGCTTGTCGGACCGGCTCCATAATAGCGGCGTGGTCTCGATGAAGTTGCCGCTGTTGCCGACCAGATCCCAAAACCGGGCGAAACGGCGAAGCTTCTGCATCGCTGCAAAATTGATGAGACTGGTGCTGAGGATTTCGTAAGGCGGCAGCGGGTTGTAGACCATTTTCCACTCGCCGTCGTGGCGGACAATGGGCGTACCGCGCAAGCGTTTCAGTAACCCGACCTGGATCTCCTGCGGCCCGAGGCCTACCAGCCGATCGAATCCCGCCGCAAAGCTTTCCAAGTCTTCACCCGGCAAACCGGCGATGAGGTCAGCATGCACGTGCACGCCGGTTTGCTGGCGCAGGAAACGGAGGTTCGCTTCGAGTCGCGCGTGGTTTTGACGGCGCTTAATCAGTCCTCCAACGGTTTCATTGAACGTTTGAATGCCGACCTCGAACTGGAGCGCGCCGGGCGGGAAACGGGAGATCACCTCGCGCAGGGCATCCGGCAAGCGATCCGGCACCATCTCGAAATGGAAGAAAAAGCCGGGCCGGTAGCGCGCGAGGCAAAACTCGAGAATTGCGCGGCTGACGGCGACGTTCAGATTAAACGTCCGATCCACAAACTTGAACTGGCGCACGCCGCGCTCGAGCAACCGGCCCAGGGCTTCGAGCAACTGCGGCAGCGGGACCTGCCGTACCGGAATGTCGAGCGAGGAGAGGCAAAACTCGCACGTGAACGGGCAGCCGCGCGAGGCCTCGACGTAAATCACCCGATGCGCGATGTCCTGCTCGGTGTAGAAATCGTACGGGAGGGTCAGTTGCGAAAAACCCGGCAGGTTTGCGGGAATGATTTTTTCCGGGGGCTTTTCCCCCGCCAATAATTGCCGGCACACCTCGGCGAATTTCAGGTCCGCTTCGCCGGTAATGACGGTGTCGGCCAAGGCAGCAATCGGTTGGGCTTCCACCTCGTAACTGACCTCCGGCCCGCCCAGAATGACGACGACGTCCGGACGCAGTCGCTTGAGCGTCGCGACTACTTCAAATGCGGGACCGACATTCCAAATATAGACGCCAATGCCTATGATTTTGGGGTTCCGGGCGAGCAGTATCTCGACAATATCCACCGGCCGTTGGTTGATATCGAACTCGAGAAGGCAGGCGCGGGAGCGCAGGTCGCCGAGGTTGGCCAGCAGGTAACGCAAACCAAAGGCGGCGTGGATGTACTTCGCGTTCAGCGTCGTGAGAACAATCTCGGCCATTCTGCCTGGGAACCTAGTGTGGAGTCCCTGAAATAACTACACATTTGTTGCGCCGATTCAGCGCAACGATGCAATAGCCAACGCGTGCAGCCACGGGCTGACAGAAGAATCATCGCAAAGGCATGTTGAGACAGGAGAATTGGAGACAGGAAAATGAGAGCGCTGCGCTAGAAAATGAAAGTGTGCCGTCCGGGCTACCTTCTTTCGTCGGCCTGGATTTGGCGATTTTTTCCAGCCAACTGCAGGAACTTTTCGATCCCGTCCAGAAACTGGGCGCGTGCGGCGAGCGGTTCATTGTGACCGCCCTGGATTTCGCAAAAGAGCTTGGGCTCGTTCGCCGCAGCGAAGTTCTTCTCGGCGTGATGATACCCGATCAGCCCATCGGTCCGACTATGCATCACGAGCACCGGCACATGGAGGCGAGGCAGTTTGCGGCAGGTTTCGTATTTGACCCGCCCCAGCCACCGCACCGGAAGCCACGGAAAAATCTCGACCCCGAGATCAGGAATGCTGGTAAAGGTGCTCTGCAGGATGAGTCCGCCGGTCTGCCGGTTCAGACAGAGCTCGGTGGCCACGCCGCCGCCGAGCGACTCGCCCATGACGACAATATTTGTGCCGCTGAAGCCTTTGGTCCGCAGCCAATCATAAGCCGCTTCGGCATCGACGTACGTTCCGGATTCGGTTGGGCGGCCATGGCTTTGTCCATAGCCGCGGTAGTCGAAGATAAAGAGGTTTGCGCCGGTGCTCAGCAAGACTTCGCACATCTCCAGCCGGTTGCCGATATTACCGGCGTTGCCGTGGCAAAACAAAACTGCCAGGTCCCGCCGCGGCGAATTAGTGTTTGCCGGGAAGAACCAGCCATTCAATCGGATGCCGTCACCGGCGCCAAACCAGACGTCCTCCATCGCCCGGCCCAACTCGCGGCCGGTGGCATAGAGTGTACGATCGGGGTGATAGACCTGGTTTAACTCAAATTGTCGCAACAAAATGGCTCCTAGCACGCCGCCGGCCAGCAGCACCAGCAAGGCCCGACGCCAGGTTGGCAGCGCTTTCATCGGGGGAAGATGCCACATGGAATGGCTTCCAGCTATACGCGCTCAGCGCGCGTTTAGAAAGGCTGGAAAATTGGACACGAATGCGTCTGGTCCCACGCTCCTGGCGAACCGTACGCGCTGCGAGCGGGGACCGCTCGCGCTCCGCAATTCTTTGGAAACAATGTCTACTGTGGTGGAGCGCTCTTGGCTAACTCCTTAACCTGGTTGATTAGGTCTTGAGCTTCCTTCTTTTTCTCGGCGTTCAGGCTTGGGTCATTCGCGATTTTGTCCAGATCCGCGAGGGCTTGCACATATTGACTGTAACGGATCTCGGTCTCCAGCCGGCTAACAGCGGCCTGCACCTCCGGGCTTGACCCGTGCGACAAATCATAGACTTGGCGCATATCAATAGAAACGTTGCCCTCCTTCTGCACAGGTTCGACGCGCTGCTTTTTGCAGCCAGTCGAGAGGAACAAAGTTGCGGCGAGCAACCCCAACCACAGGTTAGTCAATTTCATGGAGCGGATTATAAGGCTCCGCGGCCGCAGGGAAAGCGCGAATCAAGGATACGGCGCGCCAGTTTGCGCATTGGCAGTGCCGCCATGGTCGAACATCCAGTGAGCGTCGATCCAGGAGCTGCCGGCGGCAATATTGAGCGCCGGAACGCTGCCATCGGCCAACGGCTCGTTCAGCAGGAGACTGCCTTTCCACTTGTGGATTTCAGCATGACCATCGGAGAAGCTGAAGCCGCAAGCGCCATTATGCCAGGTAGCGGGGAGGTCGATGATGCGAGACGAACCCGCGGCATCGAGAGGGGTGTTGCCCGTGGCTTGCCAGGCAAAGGCAGCATCGTTGATGCTGCCGGGGTTTTCGTCCACGAACACGAAGGTGGTTGCGGGAAACAAAATCGAGGACAACTTCTGGAACGTCTTCCAGTGGGTTTGACCGCCGTTTGG
Source organism: uncultured Verrucomicrobiota bacterium (assembly GCA_964623885.1). GTDB lineage: Bacteria > Verrucomicrobiota > Verrucomicrobiia > Limisphaerales > UBA8199 > CAZUVM01. Next base: position 38,407 of record CAZUVM010000227.1, on the reverse strand, counting down.
ACCGCCATCGAGCCATTCACCGGTGCCGAACACCTGGCTCATCGAGAGGCTGCGCACCCGCGGCACCTTGGCGCCGGCGTTGAGGCCGTTCCACGCATAAGCCAGAACCACCGAAGATTTATCCGCCACGCACTTGTAGACGCCGGGCGACTTGCCCGTATAGGTCCAGAGCGGGCTTTTCGTCGGGTTTGGGTTGGCAAGGTCCACAGTGAAGTCGAAATTCGACGGGTTCGCTCCGTCCCAATTCAAGCTGCCGCTGATCCAATTGGGGCGGTTGGCGTTTGCGTTCGCATCCTGACAGGTGGGAACATAGTCCGTATTGTCGGCCGACCACCCTTGCCAGGCGATCAGGATTTGGTGACCGTTGTTCAAACAGGAAACGCCCTGGGCTTTGGACTTGGACTTGGCCAATGCCGGCAGCAACATGGCGGCCAGAATAGCAATGATCGCGATGACAACCAGCAACTCGATTAACGTGAAGCCTCGCCGGACATTCCGAGAGACCGCGGTGGAGGCCGCGCGGAGGGATGTGTTTTTGTTCATTTCGATTAGACTTTGTTCGTCTGTTTCACGCCAGTCATGCAACCACTATCACTATAATTTTAGGCCATTCGGCGGTTAGCGTAAAGAGCGAAATTACGCCCGAAATTGCGCATTTGGATACCAATGTCGCCATCCCTGACCGCCGCCCCGCAAATTCCGCTCAAACATGATGGATTTTCTGACTGCCTAACGAGAATTCCAGATAATCGCAGAAAGGTAAATCGTATGTTTATATGGAGCTCTGTCGCTGAGGCGCTCAAAGGGACAGTTTCAATGCGGATATGGTTTCAGAAAAGACTCCAATATGCAAGAGAAAAATCCAGTATAACGGAATCCGGTGAGGGGCTTTTGAAGGAATCGGACGGGTGAGACCGGCTAAAGCACTGCGATAGTCCAAATTGCTCGCAGCCCTGCGACGAAATCTGGTGCGGAGCGCGGTCAGTCTTGTCCGCAGCAACATTCGATGCTTGCTGCGGACAAGACTGTCCGCGCACCGACCATCAGGACCTCGAATTCGGTGTTTCGAACTTGCCGGGCGCCCTGCATTTTTTGCGCAATGATGGGGAGCAAAGTGCGCAGATATTGCGCGCTCCAAAAATGTAAACCACGGTAAATACGTGAGTTCCATGCTTGGCACAAGGGTTGCAGAGGGGAGCCCGGAAAAGCATGTCCGCATCTGGGCGGACTTGTGTAGACCGATCAACCGCAGCAGGACGACAGCGAAATATGAGAATGAATCGATGGCTAATGATGGCCGGCGTGGCCGCCGGCTTAAGTTTAGGAGTCAACCTGGGGCTCGCCCAACAGGATAATGGTGGAGGTGGCGGCGGAGGCCGTCGCAACTTTGACCCGGCGCAGATGCAGCAACGGATGATGGAACGCTACAAGGAAGTGCTGGAAGTCAGCAATGATGACGAGTGGAAAGCCATCGAACCCATGGTCCAAAAAGTTATGGATGCGAGGATGGCGATTGGCGCCGGCATGGGCCGAGGCATGTTTGGCGGTGGGCGGCGCGGCGGTGGCGGTGGCGGCGGCGCGGACAACGGCGGTGACCAGGGCAATCAGCGTCCGCGTGGTTTCTTCGGCCAACAACCGAGCCCCGAAGCCCAGGCGTTGCAGAAAGCTATTGATGCCAAAGCCCCCAAAGCCGAAATCAAGGCCGCGCTGACCAAGTACGTTGAATCGCGCAAAGCCAAGCAGGCCGAACTGGAACAAGCGCAAGAAAATCTGCGCAAAGTTCTGACTTCACGGCAGGAGGCCATCGCGACTCTGAACGGGTTGCTGTGAAGCGTGAAACGTGAAGGATAAACGATGAGGGACTGGAGCATTAAAACAGGTGTGGTGCGTGATGCGTATTGCTTAGTGCGCGAAACGCTTCGTGCGCCTTTAACCGGCTCCTTGTCCCTCGTCGGTTACAGCTCGCCTTACGCCGGCGCCTACAGGTCATTTAATATCGGCTCCTGCACAAAGCTATGAGCGATAAAGTTGCCCCCGAAAATGCGTTGAAAGCGCTGCTCGATAAGATGGTAGCGGCGCGGCAATTGTCTTCGATTGACGCGGTCACGCTTACTGGGCAGCGACCGCCGGGCGGCAATGGCGCCATACAGACGGAAGAAGATGTGCTGCGCTGGTTGGCCGAGGAATACGGTCTGGCTTACACCGACCTGGCAGACATCGAACCCGATCGCGAATTGTTGTCCCTGTTCCCGGCTCGGATTCTGCTCAAAGAAGAGTTGCTCCCGCTGCGGCGCCTCAACGGCACGGTGGAAGTGGCAACCAGCCGGCTGTTTGCAACTCACGGGCTGGATGCGCTGAAGTCCATGACCGGCTTGAACCTCAAGCCGGTATTGGCTTCGAGCGAAGCCATTCAGCGCGAGATGAAGAAGCGCCTGGGCGTCGGCGCTGATACCATCGGCACCCTGGACGAGGAAGCGTTGCAGGTGGTGGACGAGAATCCGGAGGATGATACCAATCTGGATAGCGCTGCCGAAGATGCATCCATCATCCGCTTCGTCAACCAGGTGCTGCGCGACGCGATCGAGTTGCGCGCTTCGGACATTCATCTCGAACCATTCGAAGATGAGTTTCGCATCCGTTACCGCATCGACGGCGTGCTGCAGGATGTGCCGGTGCCGGCGCAACTCAAGCGGTTCCAGCCGGCGATTGTCTCGCGCGTCAAAATCCTCAGCCACCTGAACATTGCCGAGAAACGCCTGCCGCAGGACGGACGAATCAAAATTCGCATTGATGATGCCGAGGTGGATATTCGTGTGTCGGTCATTCCGATGCTGCACGGCGAAGCGGTGGTAATGCGGTTGCTGCGGCAGAATTCCACTCTGCGCGGCATGGGCGAGTTGGGGATGGCCGAGCGGGAGCTCGATTGTTTCCGCCGTGTGTTGCAAATGCCGCACGGGATTATCCTGGTTACCGGCCCGACCGGCAGCGGCAAAACCTCTACCCTTTACACCGCCCTGAACGAAATCAACGATGCGGATCGGAAGATTATCACCATTGAGGACCCGGTTGAATACCAGCTCAAAGGTGTCAACCAGATCCAGGTTTCCGAGAAAGCGGGGCTCACTTTCGCGCGCGGGCTGAGGTCGATCCTGCGCCACGACCCCGACGTGATTCTGATCGGCGAAATTCGCGATCAGGAAACGGCCCAGATTGCGGTGCAAGCTTCTCTGACCGGTCACCTGGTCTTCTCGACGTTGCACACCAACGACGCTCCCGGCGCGCTGACGCGCCTGGTGGACATGGGCGTGGAGCCGTACCTGGTGGCTTCTTCGCTCGAGGCGGTTCTGGCCCAGCGGCTCGTGCGCGTGTTGTGCGAAGAGTGCAAACAGCCGGACGACACCCCCGCCTCCCAGGCCTTCAAGGAGCAAGTCGGGATTCCCGCCAATGCAACCATTTACCGGTCGGTGGGCTGCCAGCGCTGCCGTCAAACAGGTTTTTACGGCCGACACGCCATCTTCGAATGGATGGATTCGGATAACGAGATTCGCCAGCTCATTCTAAAAAACGCTTCCAGCGACCAAATCCGGGACGCCGCCCGGCGCAGCGGCATGCACAGCCTGGCGGACGACGGCTGGCGCCTTGTCCGCATGGGGATGACTACTGTCGAAGAAGTCCTTAGCGTGACCACCGCCAAAGAAGTCGAGCGCACAAGGAAGGTCGAAACCACGGATGGCAAGAAGCAAGACGGCGTCCAAGCGGCAGTCACTGTAAGAGCGGGAGTGAGTTGATGCCCCTCTTCCAATACAAAGCTCTACAAGCCGACGGTATCGTAGCTGAAGGCCAACTCGAAGCCGCCGGACGCCCCGAGGCGTTCCGCCAAATGGAAGGCCTGGGCTTGCGTCCGATTGCGCTGCTTGAGAAAGCGGCGGCGGCGGCGGAAAAGAACGGGGCCGGCGCCGCCGCTGCTCTCGAATCGTTTTCGCTTTTCAAGAAGTCCCAAAAGGTTTCCAGCCGGGCGCTCGAAAACTTTACGCGGCTGCTCTCCAGTTTGCTTGCCGCCGGTGTCCCGCTCAGCCGCGCGCTGACTATTTTGCATAAGGAAGCCTCAACTCCGGCCGCCGCGGAGAAGTGGAAAGAGATCCATAGCCTGGTGATTGATGGCATGTCCCTCGCTGACGCCATGGCGCGTTCGCCCAAAGTTTTCCCGCGCGTTTACACCGCCATGGTGCAGGCGGGTGAAACCGGCGGGTTCCTCGACCTGGTCCTGGCCCAAATCGCCGATTTTCAGTCGCGGGAGAAGGAGCTCAAATCGAAAGTAACGGCTGCGATGCTTTACCCGGCCATCCTGTTCACAATGGCAATCGGCGTGCTAATCTTCCTTCTGACGTTCTTCATTCCGCGGTTTCAAACCATTTTCACCGGCTTTGGCGCGTCGTTGCCGTGGTTGACGCAGATGATCATTGGCGCGAGCAAAGTCGTTCGCTCCTATGGGCTGTTCGTCGTCGCCGGTCTCGGCTTGTTCATCTTTTTTATTCGGACCTGGTTCCTGTCGGAAAAAGGACGACGGACCTGGGAAGCTCTGATCCTGCGGGCGCCTGTGGTTGGGCCCTTGATTGCGCAGTTCGCCATGGCCCGTTTTTGCCGGATGCTCGGGACGTTACTGGCGGCCGGAGTGCCTCTGGTGCAAGGGTTGAGCGTCGCGCGCAAATCAATCGGCAACCAAATCCTGGTGGACGCTGTCGGACAAGCGATCGAGCGGGTGCAACAGGGCGGCCAAATCGGGGCCAGCCTCGCGGATTGCAAAGGATTGTTCCCTGGCTCCGTGCTCGAGATGATCGCGGTGGCGGAGGAGAGCGGGAAGCTCGATGCCGAACTGATTCGTATCGCCAACGTCACCGAGGGGGACCTCGATCGCGAACTCAAAACCGCCGTTTCGCTGGCGGAACCGCTGATGCTTTTCCTGATTGCCGGGTTCATTGGGACCATCTTCATCGGGATGGTCTTGCCCATCTTCAGCCTGCAGGAGCACATTAAGTAACAATTCAAACCACATGAAAACACAACAACTTGCCCTTAATGGAGTTCGCGCCGCCGGCAACCGCCGCCGCGCATTTACCCTTGTCGAAATGCTGCTGGTCCTGGTCATCCTCGGCGTTTTGGCGGCCATCGTTTACCCCAAAGTCGCCGGACGCGGCGAGCAAGCGCGGCAGACCGCCACGCAATCCCAGATCGCCTCTTTCAAGACGGCACTGGACGCCTTCGAGGTGGACAATGGCTATTATCCGAAAGGCCGCAATGGGTTGCTGGATTTGATCCAGAAACCGCGCGACGCGGTGAACTGGCGCGGGCCGTACCTCGAGAGCATCCCCAAGGATCCCTGGGGCAACGAGTACATTTACTCGAATCCAGGCAAACACAATCCCAATTCGTACGACATCATGTCGGTCGGACCGGACGGACGTGAAGGCACCGAAGACGATGTCGGCAACTGGCAAGCGGGGAAGTAAAAGGCCGAAAGAAATCCGAAATGAAGGCAAATCCACCAACGCCAACCGCACGCATTCGTGCAATGCCGCGAATTGGTGGTTTGCACGTCCTAGGCTGTAGTCCACCTTTCACGTATCACGCGTCACGCGTCACGCATAAAGCATCACGTATCATTTCCGCCGCCTTCACCCTCATCGAGTTGCTGCTCGTCATGGCGATAATGATTGCTGCACTTTCGGTGACGGCCCCGACGCTGGCCAACTTCTTTCGGGGACGATCTCTCGATTCCGAGGCCCGACAACTTCTGGCGCTGACCCACGCGGGGGAGAGCCGCGCGGTCTATGAGGGGGTGCCGATATTGCTCTGGGTAGACACCGATGCTCGCACTTACGGGCTGAAGGAAGAACCCGGTTGGATCGACCACGATCCCAAGGCCGTGGATTTCACGCTAGATAAGGATTTGCACTTAGAGCTCGTTAAAGCCGGCACGCCCAAACCAAGGACCTCCGCGTTTACCGGCATGTCCAGCGACATCCAGCAACGGGCCAATCCCGGCAATCTGCCTGAGATTAGGTTTATGCCGGATGGCACGGTCGACGACAACAGCCCGGCTGTCTTGCGGTTGTACGACCGCGATAACGCATCGCGATACCTTATCCTCGCCACCAACCGCGCGAATTACGAGATAAGGAGCAAGTATGCGCAGTAGCATCGGCTCCGCATTGGATGTAGCGCAGGCCTCCGAGCCTGCTGTATCGCAGGTTTCCAACCTGCGGAAGCTGGCACGCTGTCGAATGACCAGCCGACTGGAAGTCGGCGATACAGCAGGCTCGGAGGCCTGCGCTACAGGGTCGGCGCACGTTCGAGCCCCGCAATCACGAGCTATCCTTATCAAGCGACATGCTGGGACGGCTGGGTTTACTCTTGCGGAAGTGCTGGCGGCGCTGCTGTTCATGGCCATTGTCATTCCGGTGGCGGTCCAGGGTTTGCAGATCGCCAGCCGGGCTGGCGAAGTGGCGCAGCGCAAGGGCGAAGCCGCGCGCGTTGCCGAACGCATCTTGAACGAAAGCGTGGTTACCACGAACTACAGTGGATCGTCCCAGAGCGGCACCGTATTCGAAGGGTTGCGCGAGTTTCGCTGGACCCTGCATAGCGAGCAGTGGAGTCAGGGAACGACCAACCAGGTCCTGCCCGGCCAATCGGCTGCCGGCCAGGTGAACAATGTTCAACCGATCGTCGATCAGTTTGCCGCCAGCCAGATCCCCATGAGCCTCCTGACGGTGGAAGTGACTTATCCGGTGCAAGGCAGGGATTACAATGTAACCCTCAGCACATTGGTACCAGCGCAATGAGGGCTAAAGCCGAAATCCGAAATCTGAAGGGCGAAGGAAGGCCGAAGATCAAAGGCCGAAGGTCAGATTTCGATGAACGACTGCCGAATGTTCAGCCTTCGGTTTTGCCGGACTTCCGCTCTGCCAGCGCCTTCACGTTGATTGAAGTCATCCTCTCGCTCGCGATTTTCGCGATCGTTCTCGTGGCGATCAACACGGCGTTTTTTGCTGCCCTCCGGTTGCGGCAGCACGCCTCGGATGCCGTGGAAAGCGCGTTGCCGATGCAGCGCACTCTGGGGCTGATGCGGCGCGATTTGCAGAATGCCACTCCGCCCGGCGGCGTGCTCGCCGGAGACTTTCGCAGCGCCGGTCCGTCCGGGACCGCCTCAGCCAAGGGCGCTCCCAGCAGCATCGCCGGTGGCCAAAATGGCGGACTCGATTTCTTCACATCGACGGGCGCGCTCAGCGACGATCTGCCTTGGGGTGACATCCAGGAAGTGAACTATCAATTGATGGATCCGTCGGACCGGTCGCAATCCTACGGCAAAGATCTCGTCCGGAGCGTCACTCGAAACTTGCTCGCAACCTCTACACAAACCGCGGACACGCAAAGGCTTTTGAGCAACGTTGACACCCTGGACTTCTTCTATTTTGACGGCACCCAGTGGCGCGATACCTGGGACACGAGCGCCGGCGATACCAACCTGCCCCAGGCGGTGCGCGTCCGGATACAAATGGCCGCCGATCCGGCGTCCGGCAACCGCGCCCCGGAGCCATTGCAGATGGTGGTTTTGGTGGATTCACAGGGCTCAGCCACAAACCGATGACCATACGGTCCAAATCCAAAGGTCGAGCAGAAGGGCGCAAGGGCGCGCATACGTCCGCTTCTCGTCTTTCGGGTTCCTATGGTCCGTCGTCCTTCCACCAGCGTCGTTCGAGATCCGGCTCGGTGCTCGTCATCGTGCTCTGGGTGGCGCTTGGGCTAGTCAGCATTACGCTTTACTTCGCCAACTCGATGACCTTTGAACTGCGCGCCTCCGACAACCGCGTTTCTGCCCTTGGCGCCAACCAGGCCATCGAAGCCGGCGCGCGCTATGTCTCGTCGGTTCTGGCCACGTTGGCCACCAATGGCGCCGTGCCGCAAGTCTCGAGCTATTTCTCTGAGGCCGTGCCTGTCGGCGACGCGCATTTCTGGTTGATCGGCCGCGCCGGCGATTACCAATCCCAAATGCAACCCGACCAGGTCTACTTCGGGTTGATCGACGAAGGTTCGAAACTGAATCTGAATACGACGTCGGCCACAATTCTTGGTTATATAACCAACATGACACCCGAACTCGCAGCCAACATTTATGACTGGTGTCATACGAACTCCACGGCTTCGCAGAATGGTGACGGTCCGACGGTCTACTCCCAATTCCAGCCCGGTTATTTGTGCAAACAAGCGGCCTTTGAAACCATCGAAGAACTTAAATTGGTTTACCCGATGGATATGGGAACGCTATACGGTGAGGACCTCAACATGAATGGGGCATTGGACCCCAGCGAGACCGACACTAACCGCAACGGTTTCGTTGATCCCGGGATTCTCGAATATGTTACTGTCTACAGCCGTGAACCCAACACCCGGAGCGACGGTTCGGCTCGCGTCAACGTGGCAACGGTTAGTAGCAGCAGCACCGAATTGCGCCAGCTATTGCAGACGAACTTGAACGCGGGACGATTTGCGGCGGTGAGCACCGCTCTGGGGCTGATCAGCACCCAACGGGCACCTGGCCAAGGCGGTCAAACAGGCCAGGGCAGATCCCCGGCGACAACCGCGACCACCACCCGGCGGTTCACCAGTCCGCTGGGTTTTTACCTTGCCAGCACGATGACCGCCGATGAGTTCGCTCCTATTGCAGACGCGATCACCGTAAGCACCGGCAACTACATTCATGGTCGTGTGAACATTAACACGGCGTCGGCCGCGGTACTGAGTTGCCTGGTGGCGGGAGATCAACAGCAAGTCACGGAACTGGTAAACTATCGTCTAACAAATCCGGACAAATTGACCTCGATTGCCTGGGTGGTTGAAGCCATCGGGCAGAATAATGCGACTCGCTTGTCCCAGACCGATAATATCACCACGCAAAGTTATCAGTTTACCGCAGACATCGCCGCCGTAGGCGCCTTTGGACGCGGGTATCGCCGGGTGAAATACGTGTTCGATACGAGCACGGGCACTCCGGAAATTATTTATCGCCAGGATCTCAGCCGGCTCGGTTGGGCTCTGGGCCGTTATGTGCGCCAGGACCTGTTAATGGCCGGCGCGCAAAGCAATTGAATGAGCAATATTCTTAAACTCGATTTCCAAAAATACGGGAAGCGTCAACGCGGCTCGAGCGTTCTGGGCCTCGCCCTCGATGGCAGCCGGCTCGACGGCGTGGTTCTACGCCGCACCAACGGGTCCGTTGAAGTTCAACATTCCTTTTCCGCCACGCTGTCGCTCGATCCTTTGACCGATGACCCGGTCCTGGTGGGACGCGAGATTCGAAACCAGCTCGAAACGGCCGGGGTGCGAGAACGCCGGTGCATTGTCGGCCTGCCGCTGCAATGGGCGCTGACCGCTCATGTTAAACTGCCCGGGCTGAGTGAAGCCGATGTGCCAGGCTTTCTGCAGCTCGAAGCTGAGCGCGGATTCCCGTGTGACGTCTCGACGCTGTTGCTGGCGAACTCGCGTCTCCAGACGAGTTCGGGCGAGCAACACGCCATGCTGGTTGGGATCCCGCGAAACCATGTTGCGTTGATCGAACAAGCCCTCCGCGCGGCGCAGTTAAAGCCGGTCAGCTTTTCGCTGGGGCTCGCCGCGCTGCAGCCGGCCGAAGCCGAGACTTCAAACGGCGTTTTGGCCCTGGCCATCGGCGAAAATCGCGTCGGGCTTCAGGTAAGCTGCGGCGGAGGTATTGCCGCCCTGCGTACGCTTGAGGGCGCGCTGGAAACCGGCGGCGGACAAAGGCAACTGCATACGGACGTGCTTGCCCGCGAAACCCGTATCACCCTCGCCCAACTGGCGCCCGAAATTCGCGCCACTGTCCGAAGAGTGCGGATTTTCGGCCCGCGCGACCTCGCCCAGCAACTGGCTGATGAGATCGATCTGCGCCTGGAAGCCATGGAATTGAAAGTGGATTTGGTATCCACCTACAGCGCCAACGAATTCGGTTTCAGCCTGCCGGCAGCGGTGACGGTTTCGCCTGCCTTCAGCCTGGCCGCCGGTTACCTGGCGGGGCGGGACGCCAAATTGGAGTTTCTGCCGCCGAAAGTGACCCAATGGCAGCAATTCGCCGCCCGCTACTCGACTGGAAAGGTGCAGCGGATTGGTTTGGCGGCGGGCGCAGTGGCCGCGGTAGTGGCGGCGTTGTTCCTGTTTCAGCAAATCCAACTCTGGCGCGCACAGTCACAGTGGAACCGAATGAAAAACACCGTGAAAGACCTGCAGGACACTAGCGCGAAGATCAACCAATACCGATTCTGGTTCGACGAGCCGATTCGCGGGTTGAGCATCTTGCGTTCGCTGACCCAGGCATTTCCGGAAGACGGCAGCGTGACGGCCAAAACCGTCGAGATTCGCGATCTCAACACAGTTACCTGCACCGGGGTCGCTAAAGATTTTAATTCCCTCAACCACACCCTCGAGCGGTTGCGAACCCGGATCCCCGAGGTCAACCTTGGCCAAACCCGCGGCCAACCGCCGACCATCCAATTCACCTTCAGCTTTATCTGGACGGAAGGAGCGTTGCATGCCAATTAAGAATCGCCAGCAACTGTTTGTCTTTGTCGCCATCGGCGTTCTGGCCCTGTACGGTGCCGACCAGCTTATCCGGGCTCCACTGGTCGCGTTTTGGGATGCGCGGGCCAGACAACTCGCGGACCTGCGCACCCAGGTCAAAAATGGGAAGATGATGTTGCTGCGCGAGCAATCGATCCGCAGCAGCTGGGACCGAATGCAGCGTAACACGCTTACGAATAACGCGTCGGTAGCCGAACAGCAGCTCTTCGCCGCGGTGGATAATTGGCGGCAGGACAGCCGGGTTATCCTTAGCGGGGCCACCCCGCAATGGAAACACGACTCCGACGATTACATCACTTACGAGTGCCGGCTGGACGTCTCGGGCAATCTGTCCAGCCTGACGCGATTCCTGTACGATATTGAGAAAGACCCCATGGCGCTCAAGCTTGAATCGGTGGAGTTGGCGGCCCGTGATAAAGAAGGCCAGCAACTCTCGCTCGCCGTCCAGCTTAGCGCCCTGGTCCTCACGCCCAACAAACGATGAAACGTCTTTTGAAGCTTAGTATTAATATCCTGGCGCTTGCGCTCCTGACGCTTCGGGTGCGCGCTCAAGACACAAACGTGTTCATTCAGGATGGCAGCTACGCCCCCGACAGCGCTCTCGAAGCCATGCGCTTCATGGTCAGCAACGCCCTGACTCAGTACGGCGAAATGACTTCAACCAACCTCACCGGCTCGAACGAGGTCGACCAAGCCGACTCTTCCAACAACGACTCAGACACGAATATCGTCACCGACGCTCAGGGCCACATCCAACGTGAATCGCGCAGTGAATGGCTGGCTCGCCAGCGTGCCCGGCAAGCGAGCGCCGTTGCCTCGGCCCAGGCCCGGGATGCTGGCCAATCGGGCTCGGCCAACCAGCGTAACGACACACCCGCCCGTCCCGATTACTCGGCCTTCGGCCTGGTGTACGAGAGGAACATTTTCGATCCCAACCGGGTGCCGCATCAAATCTCGCGGACGCGGCGTGATCGAACCGCCCGGTTCGAGTCCTTCAGCCTCGTAGGCACCATGACTTACGATAAAGGAACATTCGCCTTTTTTGATGGCACCAGTTCGGATTACAAAAAGGCGTTGAAGCTGTCCGATGCGATCGCCGGTTACAAGATCACGAATATCACGCCGGATGCCGTGAATCTGTCCAACGGCACTAACCAGGTCGAACTGCGCGTCGGCACGCAAATGCGCAGCGAAGAGGGCGGCCCCTGGATCGCCTCGGGTCAGGCGCAAACTTATTCCGACGCGCCGTCAACCAGCTCAGTTGCGAGCACTTCGGCTTCCCATTCGTCCAGCTCTGATTCTCCCCCCAACGGCAATGAAAGCGACGTCATCAAACGCATGATGCAGCGCCGCGAACAGGAGTAAACTTACCATGAATACAAACCCCGAGTACTTGATGCAAACCGACTCCCCACCATGCTGCCAATGCCCCAAAGCACACGCGCAACTATCGAGATTTCCCTCTGCTCGTTTTTGGGGAAGAGGAATTCTGGTTCTTGCCATAACGGGTTTGGTTTCCTGTCTTTCGTTAAGGGCAGCCGAGCCGGCTGCCAGCGCTCCAGCGGCTGACACGGGTATAGCCCAGCCGGCTACCAACGCTGCGGCCCCAAACGAAATCCCGCCGGTCCCACCGACGCCCGTGCTCGAAAACACCCCACCCACACCCGGCGAGCCCTCGTCACCTGCCTTCACGGCCAATAACAATCCGCCGGGAACACTGCGGCTTAATTTCCGCAACGCACCCCTGAACCTTATCCTGGATTACCTCAGCGATGCGGCCGGCTTTATAATCAATAAGGAAACTGAAGTTCGCGGCACCGTTGATGTGTGGAGCAAAGACCCGGTTACCAAAGAGGAGGCGGTTACTTTGTTGAATTCAAACCTGCGCAAGAACGGCTACGGCGTGGTTCGCGATGGGCGCATCCTGAGCATCATTGCGCTGGATGGAATCAAAACCGATCCCAACCTTCCAGTGAACGTCGGCAGCGACCCCAATGCCCTGGACGGCTCTGATGAAGTGGTCACACAAATCATACCCGTCCGTTATGCGAACGCCACGCAATTGATGAATAACCTCCAGGTGCTGTTGCCCACCAGTGCCTCCCTTTCGGTAAACGAGAGTGCCAATTCCCTGCTGGTGGTGGCTTCGAAACGCGACATTCGTCGCATGTTGAAGATTGTGGGTGCTCTTGATACTTCGATTGCCAGCGTAAGTTCGATCAAGGTCTTCCAGCTTCATTATGCCGACGCCAAACAATTGGCCAGTGAAGTCCAGGCGCTCTTCGCTCCGCAAACACCCCAGGGCGGCGGGTTCCGCAACCAACTCTTTAACATGGTCCGCGGCGGCGGCCCGGGCGGCCCGGGTGGGTTCGGTGGTCAGGGTGGTGGCAACAACGGCAGCAGCTCCGGCGGCGGCAACGGCGCCAAGGTTTCGGCAACCGCCGACGATTATTCCAATTCTCTGATCGTGAGCGCGTCGCCGGAAATGATGGCCACGATAACGGACATGGTGCAGCAAATTGATGTGCCGACCACGGATGTGACCGAGTTGCGCGTGTTTCACCTGGTGCACGCCGATCCGACCGAAATCGCCGACCAATTGGGTCAACTGTTTCCCGATACCGCCTCCAGCTCTGCCAATAATAACGGGCCGGGTTTCGGTTTCCGCTTCGGCGGCGGCCGTTTTGGGGCTAATGCCCAGGCGACCAGCAGCGATCGCACCAAGAAGAAGAGCCAGGTGCTTGCGGTGCCGGATCCCAGAACCTCGTCGGTGCTGGTGGCCGCGGCCCAGGAATTGATGCCACACATCGCGGAGATGATCCAGCAACTCGATTCGGTCGACGCCAAACATGAAATCGTCCAGGTGCGCGATCTGCAATATGCCGACCCGCAGGACGTGCAGCAGGTGCTCCAGGATCTGTTCAACCGCCAGAACACGATGAAACAGAACAACAACAACACTCGCTCCCTGCTGGGCCAAAACAACCCGCTCACCCAGCGCGCGACTTCGACGCAGAACGCTGCCAATACATCCATGACCACCAGCAGTTTTGGAAATACCCGCGGCGGTGGCGTGGGCACTGGTTTTTGAATGTTAACCGAACTAACTATATGAGATCGAACTTCCTGACCTCAGTTGCGATGCGTTTGAGCTATCTCACCGCGTTCCTGCTTGTCATTGCAGGAGCCCTGACCGCATCCGCCCAGCAAGGCGGTTTCAACGCTGGCGGGCGCGCCAGTAGCAGCCGCAGCAGCAGCAGCGGCACAACCAGAAGCTATCCCAATAACGGCACGATCGGTGACGCCTATTTCTCCATTGATCCCGAAACGCGCCGGGTTGTCACGATCGCTGACGAAGACACCAGCAAGTACATTTCGCAGGTCTTATCCAATCTGGACCGTCCCAAGCCGCAGGTGCTGATCAAAGTGGTGTTTCTGGAGGTGACGCTCACCAAAGGCCTGGATTTGGGCGTGGAAGGCGGCTGGACCAAACCCATAGGCAATGATATCACCGCCAATGCATCGCATGTGTTCGGTTTAGGCTCGCTGAACCAGGCGGTTGGGACAAATAATCCGGCGCTCGTTAACAACGCCGTCGGTCAGCCGGTCTCCAGCTTCGCTTCGACGGCTTCGCCGATTGCAGGCGGCAATGCGGGTCTTTATCAAATCCTGGGGCCCAACTACCAGGTGACATTGCGAGCCATTGCCGCGGCCGGTAACGCCAAAGTGTTATCCCGCCCTTCCATCCTCGCTCGCAACAACCAACCGGCTCAGATTGTCGTCGGCCAGCAGGTGCCCATCATTACGAGCGTTTCTTACAACGGTCTCACCGGAACACCGGTCAACGCGGTGACATATCAGAATGTCGGCGTAATCTTGAATGTCACTCCGTTCATCACCGCCGATGGATTGGTGGAAATGATCATTAATCCTCAGGTTTCTTCAATTGATACCACCACCTCAATCCCCATCTCTCAGGGCGTCAATGCTCCGGTGATCGACACGCGCTCGGCCAATACAGTAGCCGTTACCCCGGATGGGCAGACGGTGATCCTTGGCGGCCTGATGCAGGACTCGAAAGCCAAAGCCGAATCCAAAATCCCCCTGCTGGGCGATATCCCCGTGCTCGGCCTTTTGTTCAAACGCACGATTAAACAGGACAGCCAGACCGAGCTGATGATCTTCCTGACGCCGCATATCGTCCAGGCCCCTTCGCAATTGGCCGCGCTCTCTGCGAGCGAGACCCAAAAATCAGAGGCTCCCGGCGCCTTCACCGAAAAGGAACTCAATCAATTCCTGGATACGCTTCCCGGTGGCGCTCCCAAACGCGGCCGTTCGGATCCGTCGGCACCACATTCGAACTAAGTGGTCAGAATGCTGAACATGCGATTTGCGCGACGCTCCAAGCCTTTATTGCTGCTGCAGTCCCGCACCGTTCTACATTTTACGCATCACGTTTCACGCATCACGTTTCACGTTTCATGGGCTTGAACCGCCGCAACTTCTTCGTCTATGCTCTGCTTGCTGCCGTATGGGTGCTGGTGATTGCCTGGCAGGCCGAGGAGCACTTCCGCGTGCGCGGAGCCGCCAAAACCGATCTCAGTAATCGCGCCAAAGACATCGCCAACACCGTCAGCGCATGCATTCGCGGAATGCAATTTCGTGGCACCATCCTCCAGGAACGCCTTGAACCCGTGCTCAACGAACTCGTCAATGGCCGTACCAACGAGCTGGTCAAGGCCAGCGAACTGCTTTCAATTATCCTCCTCAATGCCGCGGGGGAAAAGGTCGCCTCCGCCGGGAGGCCGATCGATCTCACGCAGCAAGACATCCTGCAGCAAGGCGAGCACTGGGGGCAGCATAGCGTTACCTTTGTGAACCCCGTGGATCTGGGAGCGAGCGTTTTGCCGCCGATACACGAATTAACGAATGCGTTTCCCGAGGCCAGAGCCGGGCGGCCACCACCTCGTCATGAAAACGAACCTCCACCACCTCCACCAACCGAGCCTTCTAACAGCGTCGCTGCTGATACCACGAATCCGGCTGCCGCTAACACGAACACGGTACGCCGCCTACGAGGCGGGCGACCTTTCTGGCTGCGCAACCTCGACGAACAGGAGTATCGCAGTTTGATGGAGCAGCGCGCGTTGCACGGCCTGGTGATCGCGATGTCCACTGACACGTTCCAAGAAGCTTCTCTCCGCGATCTGTGGTTGCGTCTGATGATTGCCCTTTTGGCCACAGTTTCCGTACTCGGCTCCGGCGTTGCCTGGGGAAACCTGGTCAAATCCTCCGACCTTCAGATTCGCCTGGTCCGCGCCAGCGAGCTTAATACGCATCTTAAGGAAATGAACCTGGCCGCTGCCGGCCTGGCCCATGAAACGCGCAATCCGCTCAATATCATTCGCGGTTTGGCACAGATGATATCAAAACAGCCGAATACCTCTGCAGAAGTTCGTGAAAAATCGTCTGACATTGTTGGTCAGGCCGACAAGGTCGCCGCGCAGTTGAACGAGTTTATCAATTATTCGCGGCCGCGCGAAGTTCGACGTTCCGTAGTCGCCCTTGGGTCCGTCGCTAATGAGGTAGTCCGCACGCTTGGCTACGATATCGAGGAAAAGAAGGCTCGGGTTGAAGTTAAAGGCGAACCGCTCAACATCATGGCCGATGAACAGCTATTGCGACAGGCGTTGTTCAACCTTTTACTTAACGCTATCCAAGCCGTCGACGGCAGCGGCCAAATCCAGGTGGTCGCCGAACGTCGCGCTGCCGAAGCCGTGCTCGAAGTGCGTGACAACGGCCCCGGCGTCCCACCCGAAAGCCGTGTCGAGATTTTCAAACCTTACTTCACGACGCAAAAACAAGGCACAGGCTTGGGGCTCGCGGTCGTGCAGCAGATCGTGTTGGCGCACGGTTGGGAAGTGGAATGCCTCGCGAACCAGCCAAGAGGGGCAGTGTTTCGCATCAGCCATATCAAAGTGGCTGCCTGAGCAAGCCCCCGGCCGGTTTAGGCACGGCGGTCGCGAATGGCAGACAATATTTCTGCGATGACTTCGCCCTTCGCTTTTGCTCCAAGGCTTCCTTTTCCGTGCACCCGAACGCTGACGGCGCCAGCCTCCAAGTCGCGCGGTCCGACGACGAGCATGGTGTGGACCTTCGCCTGCTCGGCTTGCTGAATCTTGCCTTTGATCATCTCGTTGCTGTAATCGCCCTCGGCGCGCACCATGTGTGAACGGAGCTCCTGGACAATGGCACGGGCATAGTTCACCAGCGGCTCTTCAGTTCCGATGGTAAGTACGCGAACCTGTTCGGGCGCGAGCCAGAGCGGGAAATTGCCGGCGTAATGCTCGATTAGGAACCCGATGAACCGTTCGTGTGTGCCTAGGGGCGCACGATGAATGCAAAGCGGAGTTTTGTCCTGGTTATCTTTGTCACGGTACACCAGGCCAAATCGTTTGGGCACGGCGAAATCGACCTGGTTGGTCGCGAGCGTGAATTCGCGGCCGATCACGCTCCAGACCTGCACGTCGATCTTAGGCCCGTAAAACGCGGCCTCGTTCGGCACCTTCACATAGTTGATTTTGCTATCGTCGAGAACTCGCTGAACCATTTCTTCGGTCTGCTTCCAAAGCTCCGGTTCATTGACGAACTTGGCATTATCCCCGGTCAACCGCGACGGGTCATGGGTGCTGAAACGCATGACGTATTTCTCGATGCCGAAGATCTTGAAATACTTGATGTACATTTCATTTACCGCATTGAACTCCTGCGCGAACTGCTCCGTGGTGCAGTAAATGTGCGCGTCATTCATGTTGAGCGAGCGCACGCGCATCAGCCCGAACAGTTCACCGGATTGCTCGTAGCGATAGCAGCACCCGTATTCCGCAAGGCGCAAAGGCAGGTCGCGGTAACTGCGCGGCTCCGCCGCAAAGATGCGGTGGTGATGCGGGCAGTTCATGGCCTTAAGGTAATAACGTTCCGCCGGGATGCTGGATTCCAGATTCTGGATGCTGGATGTGCTTTCCCGCAGTTCCATTGGTGGAAACATCGAATCTTTGTAGAGATGCGGTAGGTGCCCTGAGGTCAAATACATCTTCTCCTTGGCGATGTGCGGCGTCTTCACCCGCACGTAGCCTGCCTGGAATTCAGTTTCCTTCGCGAGCTTCTCGATTTCCTCAACCATTGCCGCGCCCTTGGGAAGCCACAGCGGCAGGCCGGGACCGGTATAATCGGGGTCGATGGTGAATAGACCCATGTCCTGGCCGATTTTGCGATGATCTCGCTTTTTGGCCTCTTCGAGCATCTTGAAATAGGCCTCGAGCTCGGTCTTGTTTTTAAATGCGGTACCGTAGATGCGTTGAAGCTGCGGATTGCGTTCGTCGCCTTTGTAGTAAGCGCTGGCGACGTTGGTGAGCCTGAACGCGCCGATATTGCCGGTGCGCATCACGTGCGGCCCGGCGCATAGATCGATGAAGTCACCGTTTTTGAAATATGAAATCGGTTCGCCTTCGGGAATGTCAGCCAGGTTGCCGAGCTTGAACTTGCTGGGCGATCCTGGCCGTTCCGCCAGCGCGCCGAGCCGACCTTTCTCAGCGTCCGCTATCGCCTGCTCGCGGGTAACGACCACTTTCTCGAAGGGATGATTGGCTTTGATTTCCTTCTTCATCTCGTCTTCGATCTTCGGGAAGTCCTCCGGGCTGATTCGATGCGGCAATTCGACATCGTAGTAAAACCCGTTTTCGACCGGCGGTCCCGACGCGAACTGGGCCTCCGGCCACAGGCGCAGGATGGCCGTGGCCATGACGTGCGCAGCGGAGTGGCGCAGGCGTTCCAGATCGGTCATCCGGTTACGCTCGTCCAAAGTTTTACGGTCGTCTTGCATTTCCGAAATTTAACCACAGATGAACTCAGATGAACACAGATTTAAGACAAAGGCACACGCGCTCGCGCTCATCTGCGTAGTTTTGGGTGGTTACTCTCGCGAACTATGGTTCGCTCAGAGAACAATGCGCTCCCATTCAAGTCTTCCGTGCATGAAATTCAGGATTAACCCTACGTGACATTTCGTAATCCGCAAATAATTCAACATCTGCCCTCTTTCGTGATCCGTAATCCTTTCAATTACCTTGGTGTCGATTATTATCTGGTCGGACGCGATCAGGTCGGGCACGTACAGCCCAACCCGGTGACGCTTGTAAAGCACGTCAAAACGGCGTTGTTGGGAGTATGCGATGCCGCGCAGCCCAAATTCGACAACAAGCGCATTCTCATAGCACTTTTCATTCAAACCGTGCCCCAATTCGTTCAATACTTCGAAAGCGCATCCGATGATTTGATGGGTTTGCTCTTTAAGTGGGTAGGTTGGGGTTAGAGTATTTGATTCGGATTTCGCATCTGTGTTCATCTGAGTTCGTCTGTGGTTTTCCGATTTACATCTCTCTCGCATTCCTAGCCAAACGCCTTCTAATCTCCTCCCTGTTTTTTGCGTCATAGAACTCCACCGGATTGAAATCATCCGTCAGCACCCGTCCGTCGTTGGGGTTGGTCTCAACCAGGCCGACGAAAGCAGCATCGGTGTCGCGGCGCGCCTCGGGATGGATGTCGTTTAGATCGGGTGTGTGCACAAATGTCGGTTCGGTTCGGTCAGTAGCGACGAAAAACACGCCACCGTTGCCGCTGGTGTGGATGCGCACGCCGCGAAACACGGCGCTCAAAGTTTTATTGAGAGATGCGGTAAAGAAATCACGGCCCGTTTCGAGGTCGCCAAATGAGTTAATCACCAACGTGCCGCCCGGGCGAAGAACATTCCGGATGCTCGTGAAAGCTTCCCGCGTCAGCAAATGCGACGGCGAAGAGTCGCCCAGGAACGCGTCCAAAACCACAACATCATAGCGCTTGCGGCAGCGGTTGAGGTAATGTCGACCGTCATCGATCGTGATGTGCAACTCGTTCGTTTGCAGATCAAAGAATCGCGCCGCCACCGGGACAATGGCTGGATTGATTTCCACGACGTCAACGCGCGCGCCATGGTTCGCAAAATCCATTGGGACAATGCCAACCCCCAAGCCGATACAGAGCACGTCGGTAATGTTGGTCGTATAGGCGCGTGCTAATCCCGCCAATAAATAGGTGAACGATGATTCGCTCCGTTTGGTAGCGGGGTCGTAGGTGTTTTGAATCAGGTTATCGTTTAAATAGAAGCGGCAAGTCGATCGGGGCGTATCCACCACCTGCAATTGGCCGAATTGCGAGTTGCCGCGAAACAGTTCGACCACCCATTCATAGTGCCGCTGGCGATACTGGTATCCAATGACGATGGGCACAGCCGCTGCAAGAATTAAGGCTGTGGTTACCGCGGTTGCCTTGCGGCGATACAGCAGGAAATAGCCGGCGCAGACCAGAATCAGGGCGGCGGCTGTAATGGACATCGTCACAGAATTGGGCAGAAGCGGAATCATGACGTAGCCGATAGCCATCGTGCCGGCGAAGCTTCCCAGCGTGCTCAAAGATGTCAGCCGCCCCACATTGCCGCCGACACCGGCGACCGAGGACGTAATAACCCTTACCAGAAATGGTCCAGTCATCGCCAGCAACGCCAGCGGCAAAAAAAACAGGAGCGTGGAAGCCAACAACGAGCCTACTGCCAGGTTAAAATCCAGGCACCAATAGGCGATGGGGGCGCAAAGAAAAACCGTACCGAGCATATAAGCAGCAGCGGCCAGGATGGCCCCGTAAAGCCGCCCCAACTGCTGGTTCCGATCCGCCCAACGCCCGCCGATATAATATCCGCAGGCCAGCGCCACCAGCGTGACCGCTATCTGCGCCGTCCAGACGAAGTGCGACAGGCCCACAAACGGTGAAAGCATCTTTGCCCCAAGGATCTCCACCACCATAATGGCAGCGCCGGTCACCATAGCAGTGGCATAGAGGTAGCGGCGTAATCCGCGCGAGAATTTGGGCTCGGCTGGCAGAGGCAGTGATTGCTTCACGCGGGCCTTTTTACGAAAGGCAGTCAAATGGAGCAACCTTTTCCCATGCCAAATGGGCTGAAGGAGCCCCCAAGGCTTCGAAGCAAAAGAGTAAGCCCCTGGTTTTGCTGACCTTTCATCCACTGAAACTGCTCCTTTGTATAAGTTACTGGCATAAGAAATGCACTCGCAATCCTGTTCCCCGCCGTTAGCCCTGGCGCGGAAGCAAGTTTTAACTGTTCAGGGATCAGCAAACGCCGAATGCGGCAGTCAACCGCAGACATCGGGTACGCGGAATCGACGCCTGAAGTTGGACAGCATTTCTGTCCAGCCACAAGACGCGATGGTCGAAATCCCGGGCTGCGAAATGGATACTCTTATGAAACGAAAGCCAGTGGTCCATCGACTCGAAAATCTGCGCGAGGTAGTAGGGTCACTATCGACGCCCGCGAACTCGCTGAATCCGGTTTATATTTACGAGGACAGCGCCACACGCAATTGGGCGCAAGCGTTGCATGAACGATTGGAAAGGATGGCCGGAACGGAAGTTCGCGCCACCTGGTGGAAGTTGGCAGATCTTGGCCATCCTGGAGTGCTGGCGGGCGCCGTCAGCAAAACGATCAGGGCCGGGCTGGTGGTAATTGCCGTGCGCGGAGGCGAAGGGTTGCCGCTGCCGTTTTATGTTTGGATCAACACCTGGCTGCCGCACCGGGTAGCGGGCACTGGCGCCCTGGTGGCTCTTGTGGCCGAAGTGCCCCAACCAGGCGCTCACTCCGGGCGAGTTCTGGGACACCTCAAAGCGGTGGCTCGCGAAGGCGGAATGAAGTTCATCCTTGGCGAAATGCCCACCTGTCTTTTGAAGGAGCAGCGGGTAGTGTGGGCTGCCGAATCGCTCCATTTCATGGCGCGGGTGCTGAGAGACCGAATCAGAAACCGAGTTGCTGCTTGTGCTGGCGGGCGGCGCCGAACTGCAGCGAGGGGTGGCGTGTGGTTGGGACCGGCAAGGGGCGGGCTGGGGCGCAAGGGAGAAATTTAACCAGAATACGCAGCGTTTTCAGTGGCGGGGCTTCGAAGGTGAGGAATTCATTGGAGCCCGCCGAGTTCGTCTTTCGCGCATAAGTCGTCATACAAGGTTTCTTTACCACTTAATGATTTGGACGGCTACGAGGGAGATCCTTGGTTACCCTCGGGTTTTTGCGGAGACAAGAGCAGGCATGCTCAGGTGCATTTCGGTGTTGCTGCAAAAACCTTTGAACCGAATGGAGGTTCAAACTAACCTCCCGGTCGAAATCACTCTTAATTATGAGCGCTATTCGTTCATCTATGTTCGCCCGCAGTTGCCTCCTGCTGGCAATAATTGCGGCCCGTCCGGGATTCAATGCAGCGGGCGCAGCGGTCGACGACGTTTATCTGCCGGGACCCGATTCGCAGCCGCATGAAGGAGTGCCGCAGGGCCGGATTATGGGACCACTCCCGCTCGCCAGTCAGGTATTTACCAACACAACGCGCAATTACTGGGTTTATGTACCGGCACAGTATGACGCGGCGAAATCGGCTTGCCTGATGGTTTTTCAGGACGGCCACGCATTTGTGAGTCTCAAGGGCGATTACCGGATTCCGGATGTGTTCGACAATCTGATTTACCGGCGCGAGATGCCGGTGACGATTGGCGTTTTCATCAATCCGGGCCACACGCCCGAACAACCGGAATCAACCTCGACCAATTGGGGCGACAGTATCAATAACCGGGCGACCGAATACAACGAGTTGAGTGATCGCTATGCAAGGATGATCATTGACGAGCTGCTGCCGACACTCGAGAAGGATTACAACATCTCGAAGAATCCGGAAGAGCGTGCGATTGCGGGAGCGAGCTCGGGAGCGATCTGCGCCTTCACGGTGGCGTGGCAAAGACCGGACCAGTTTCACAAAGTCATCAGCACCATCGGCAGCTTCACGAATATTCGCGGCGGGCACGTGTATCCGCAGCTGATTCGCGAGAGCGAGCGCAAGCCGATTCGCATTTTTCTGCAAGACGGGGTTAACGATCTGCGCGGGCGAGGACGTCGCAGCGGTGGAGCTTATGATCCGCAACGCGATTGGCATGCGCAGAATATAAAAATGGCAGCGGCGCTGAAGGAAAAGGGCTACGACGTGAACTACTGCTGGGGCATAGGGACGCACTCGAACAAACAGGGCGGCGCAATCATGCCGGAGATGTTGCGCTGGCTGTGGCGCGATTACCCACGTCCGGACGATCCCATGGACGACAGCAACCGGACGCTTTTTAAATAATTTGCCGACCCGCTTTCCAGGCCGATTTTTCGAAACAGGTCCAAGGGTTATATACTTGACGCCGGAGCAAGGGGATAGGTTCAATGTCGGCATTAAGCTGCTGATGATCGTGAGGGCTCATTTTTGTTTTTGTTGGCTATAGGAAACTCGGGATTGTGAAGCCACTGATTAAAATATTTAAGAATTGGCTCAGCCTGGCCGGGCTGGTGATTGCGCTGGGCAGTCTGTTTGCGTTCCTTCTGCTGTTCCTGCTCGACCTGACGGCGCACGTTAGGAACCCCTATATCGGAATCCTGACGTACATGGTTGCGCCCGGGTTTTTGTTCCTGGGCCTGGCGCTGAGTTTTATTGGCGGATGGATAACGCACCGGCGGCGGGCCGAGGCGACGGGTATCGCCCTGAAGCTCCAAGTAGACTTGTCCCAGCCGCGCGATCGGCGGGTGCTGTTAGCCTTCCTTACGGGCAGCACACTATTCCTGTTCATGACGGCAGTGGGCAGCTATTACAGCTTTCAATTCACGGAATCGGTGCAGTTTTGCGGACAGGCCTGCCACACGGTGATGCAGCCGGAGATGGTGACTTACCAACGCTCGCCACACGCGCGGGTAGCGTGCGCAGATTGCCATATCGGTCCGGGGGCGGCGTGGTGGGTCCGTTCGAAACTTTCCGGCACATACCAAGTATATGCCACATTGTTCAAGAAGTACCCCACGCCGGTGCCGGCACCGGTCAGAAATCTACGCCCCGCGCAGGAGACCTGCGAACAATGTCATTGGCCGGCGAAGTTTATCGGCAATTTGGATCGGACTTACGTCGGCTATCTGAGCGAGGCGACGAACCCGGTCTTTGCGGTGCGCTTGCTGCTGAAGGTGGGCGGCGGCGATCCGACCCATGGTCCGGTGGGCGGGATCCATTGGCACATGAGCGTAGCAAACAAAGTTCAATACATCGCAACCGATCCGGGCCGACAGAAGATACCTTGGGTGCGATTGACCGATCAGCAAGGAGTAGTGACCGAGTATCGCACTCCGGGGTTTACGAACGACATCAGCAACTATGAAATCCGGACGATGGATTGCATCGACTGCCACAACCGGCCCAGCCACCGGTACACACCGCCGGATGAGGCCGTGAGCCTGGCGATACGACTGGGCCGGATCGATGCCACGTTGCCCTGGATCAAAACAAACGCCGTATGGTTCCTGACACGTCCTTACACCAACCAGGACCAGGCATTCAAAGCAATCGCCGCAGGATTGGGGGAGCGCTATCCCAACAACCTACGAACGCAAGCTGCCATTGCGTCGGTCCAAACGATCTACCGGGACAACTTTTTCCCCGAGATGAAGGCGGATTGGCGGGATTACCCGGACAACATCGGCCACAAGAACTGGGCCGGTTGCGCGCGGTGCCACGATGACGACCACGTGGCCAAGGACGGCAAGCACAAGCTCGTCTTCAAGGATTGCAGCCAATGCCATTTAATTCTGGCCCAGGGCAGCGGGGCCGAGCTGCAACAACTCAACGCGAGCGGCGTCTCTTTCAAACACCCCGGTGGAGATGTTGAAGGCATGAGCTGCCGGGACTGTCATACCGGCGGACTGTGAGCGAGCTCAGGAAGGTGTTTGCTTGAAAGGGACAATTAGCTATACTACGCGAAACCATAAACAAAACCAATTATGAGCGATTTTAAATTCGAATGCCCGCACTGCCAACAGCACCTCCAATGTGACGAACAGTTTTCAGGGCGCCAAATTCAATGCCCGAAGTGCGGTCATCTGATTCGGATTCCGCCGGTTCCAGGTAAAACGGCAGAGTACAAGGCGGAATCGGGCATGACCTGGGCGACATTCGTGCCGACACCGAAGCCGCCCGGCGGTGCGGCAGGGTCGAAAGCGAATCCGGGGAAGACGTGAGGAGCGGGCATAGCTCAGCTAAAGTCTTTTATTTTCATTAGCCATTAGCAACTGCGCTTCTTTCATTAAGAGATAGCCGCTGCGGCGGTCGTTCCAGTTTATGCCATCGCGCTGGGGTACATGGTCTTTGGCGAATTCGACACCTTTATCCAAGGTCGCGCGCGCGGCATCGGCCTGGTTCAGTTGGTACTGAGTCATAGCAAGGACCATGTCGATCTGGAGCTGAAGGGCTGGGTCGGTGGCCCGGGCAGCGGCATCCTGCAACCAATTGGTTGCGGCCTGGAAATGGCCCAGGCGATATTCCGCGAATCCTTTGACGAATTTCATCCACCCGTTGGCGTTCGGGCCAGCGGTCAGCGCGGTGTCCGCGATTTTGGCGATCACGTCCAAATCGTTCGTTGCAGGCGGCAGAAGCAGACAAGCCCGAGCCATGCGCTCGGCCGTGACCGGATCCGAGGTGCCGGCAAACTCTTTGAGCATCTTCTGCCGTAGTTGCTTGTAAGCTGCGATATCGTCCGTCTCGACCAACAACGGCGTGAGCATGTGATAAGCAATAGGGTTGGTGGGATCGGCCTGGACGGAGCGTTGGTAAAAGGTAATGGCCTTTTGCCATTCGCCATGGCGGCCATGCTGGTCCGCAAGCAAATTGAGGAGAGTCGAGACAGCAGGGACAATGGGCGGCACGTCTTGCATGACCTGTTCGGCTTTGGCGAAGTCGCCCTGGCTCATGAGGTAACCGGCGGTGGTGAGCTTTTCCGAGACGGGTGCGATTTCGCGCATGCGTTTTTCCAGCGCCCAGCCGCGTTCGGCTTGCTGGCGGAGCCCGGCTTCACGAAGATAAAGGTAAAGAGAAAGGCCGAAACCGAGCGCGAGAGAAACGACAACGGCGGCGCCGGCCATGAACACGGTCTTATTCCTGCGCACGAGTTTTTGGAAGCGGTAAAGATTGCTCGGTGGGCGAGCTTCGACCGGTTCGTTGCGCAGAAACCGTTGCACATCCAGCGCCAGACCGTTGGCGGTTTCAAATCGGCGGGTCCGGTCCTTCTCCAGGGCTTTCATCACGATCCAATCCAGGTCGCCACGGATAAGATGAATGAGCCTGGGTGGCTCGGCCGCGTGGCGCTTGGCTACGGAAGTGAGTTCGGTTCCGACCATCGTGCTCAGGCGGGTCGAAGGTCGAAGCGGTTCCTGCTCGCGCAGAGTCTGGCGCATTTTGCCCACACCAGCTTTGAGTAATTCCTGTGGATCAAAAGGCGTTCGGCCGGTTAGTAATTCATAAAGGAGCACACCGAGGCTGTAGATGTCGCTACGGGTATCGACATCGAGGCCGCTCATTTCGGCCTGTTCGGGGCTCATATAGGCGGGTGTGCCGATGAATTGATGCAGTTCGGTGTATACAGTGAGGTCGGTTAAGCGGCCTTCGGTCGCTTTTGCAATCCCGAAATCAATGACTTTCGGGACGGGCATGCCGTCATGAAGGGTGACGAGGATGTTGGAAGGCTTGATATCGCGATGAATGACGCCCTTTTGATGAGCGTGCTGGATGGCCTGGCAGACCTGGATGAACAGTTCGAGCCGTTGAGCAATGTTGAGGTTGTTTTGGTCGCAGTGCTCGGTGATTTTGATACCGCGCACCAGTTCCATCACGAAGAAAGGGCGGCCGGTAGCGGTAGCACCGGCGTCCAATACCTTCGCGATGTTCGGATGATCCATCATGGCCAGCGCCTGCCGTTCGGCCTCGAACCGGGCGATGACGCTGCGAGTATCCATGCCGAGCTTAAGTATCTTCAAGGCGACACGGCGCCGAACAGGCTCGGTTTGCTCGGCCACATAGACAGCGCCCCAGCCACCTTCACCAAGTTTCTCGCGGACCTTATAATAACCGATGATGTCGCCCGGCTGCTCCGTAACGGGAACAGTTACTAGGAGGGTTTGGCCCGGGTTGGGCGCGGCAGATGGGATCGGGTCCGGCGCGGAGGGGTTTGGTTCGCCCATAACTTGGTGCAGGATAAGCTTTTGGTTTGACCTAAGCAACCGCAGCTATAAATTCACTGAGACTGAAGCGGAAGCTGGGCGTGTGGGGTCCTGCTCAACACCGCTGGTCTCGATCGCAACAGAGCAATCTTTCCTCGCTCAGTATCGGTTGGGTCTTGCCGCGAGCTTTCTCATACGCAGCAGGCTTCGATGAAACAGAGGGAAGTTGGCGTCTATGAAATCAATGCACGAGTCTCCGACCGGCAGAGCGACTTCCCGCGGCAGTCAATGCCGTAGATTGCGGCTGGCGTTCACACTAATCGAACTGCTGGTGGTTATCGCGATCATCGCCATCCTGGCAGCGATGCTGTTGCCGGCGCTGGCGAAGGGCAAGCAAAAGGCGGCCCAGATCAAGTGCCTGAACAACCTGAAGCAACTGGGTCTGGGGATGCTGATGTACGTCGATGACAATCGGGGCGGGTTTCCCGGCTGCGGTTCCCGCAACACATACGGATTCCATCCGGAAGACTGGATTTATTGGCGGCTGGCTCCGGGTTATCCACAGGTGCAGAAGAGCCCAATTACGGCAGGTTTGGGGCGCATCGACACAAACATGTTCCGCTGCCCGATGGATCGAGATGACAGCGAGCGAATCAATCAAGGTGGCGCGGTGGGAAGCGACCCTGGACCCTATATGTTCAGCTACACAGTGCCAAGCCTGGGTCTGGATTCAGCCGGGAACTGTCTAGGCGTGACCTCGATTGTGGATAATAACAACGTCGTGCATTTGTACAAGCTGACGTCGGTATTGGGACCGACGCACAAGGTGATGCTCGAGGAAGAGCAGTCGACGCTGGGACGAAACGAGAGCTGGGATGGCCAGGGCTCGGTGGTTAACGACGGGCGAATGACAATTGGCGGCACGCCGCCGAACTATGACGGCGACAGCATTACGATTCGGCATAGCCAAAGAGGAAACATTTGCTTTATCGACGGACATTGCGCCTCATTGCGCGCGCTGCCTATCTCCCGATTGGATAGCTGGCAGTTTAGCGATACGCGGCAGTATTGGTATTACCTCGACCCGAACCACTCCCCTTAAAAACTGGTCCGCCGCGCTGCGATAAACCATGAATCAACCAAAGCGAACGGCTCTGCAGCGGGCAACCGGAAAAGTCATTTTGACGCTGTTTTTGGGAATAGCAATTGCCTCCTCGGGTTGCGGTAAGAAAGCACCCGCGGTTTCGGCCGCCGAGCAACAGCCAGCGGCGACTGCCGGCACGCAACCGTTGGTTGGTGAGGTCCATCAGGGAATGACTGCGCAGCTTCGAGTATTCGAGCAGATTGCCGGAAGGTTGCCCACGAATTTTACGGAATTGGCCCGCACCAGGCTCGATATTGTGCCGCGGCATCCATCGGGGTTCCAATGGGCTATTGATCCGGTGACCAAGGAAGTTAAGCTGGTGAAGGAGTAGATCAACAGGCGCTGCGGACCGAGGATTGCCCCGCGGGCCAACTTGCGTGAATCGTGTAACCGTTGGCGGCGCGTTGGCTAGCAGGAAAGCCGAGGGGGGACAGCGTGGGAATGCAACGCTTCGCGAATTCGCGGGCTCGACCCGCTACGATAGGCGCGGAGATTCCAACGCGAGGACTACTTCGTAACTGCTGCGGGCCGGGACGGCCCGCGCACGGAATCACCATTGGCGGACACGATAGAAACGTTGAGCGTCGAGGGCGGCAGAATCGATAAGCAATTGGAGGCCACCGTTGCCACGGATCGTAGTCGCGGCCGACCAGGAGGCGGAAGAAAGGGTCGGCTTGTATTCGAGCGTGTAGTTTTTGCCCCAATAAGTTTGGAGCACGAGCCGGAATTGCTTGCCGACACGAACGGCATTGAGGAGTTGAGGCGGAATGAAGCGGTTACCCTCGAGCAGCAAGCTGTCGGAATGGCCGGCAGCGATTTGAACGACGTTAGAAGCGCCGGCAGGGATATCGCACTGACCGTTCCAGTCATTGCCCCAGGCAAGGACAGTTGAGTCTGCCCGTAGCGCAACAGAATGAGCATCACCGCCAACGATGGCGACAAGGTTGCTGAGACCTGCGGGGGACTGACATTGGCCTTCGGAATTGTCGCCCCACGCGACGAAGGTACCGTCGGCCTTAACCGCAAGGCTGTGATAATCGCCGGCGCCGACGGCAACGACGCCGGACAGGCCTACGGGGACGATTGATTGGCCGACGAAGTTTCCAAGCGCGTCTACGTTCTCCCCCCAGGCGACGACCGAGCCGTCGGCGCGCAACGCGAGGCTGTGACTTCCGCCCGCAGCGATAGCGACGACGTTAGCCAGTCCAGAGGGAACGGCGCATTGGCCGGAAGTATTGTCGCCCCAGGCGACGACCGAGCCGTCGGCGCGCAGAGCGAGGCTGTGCCAGGTACCGCAAGCAATGGCGGTCACATTGTTGATGCCAACCGGCAGGGTTGTTTGTCCGTAACTGTTATCGCCCCAGGAGACCAGGGTACCATCACGTTTCAGAGCCAGGGAGTGGTAACCACCGCCAGCCAAAGCAAGCACACCATTGAGGTTGGATGGTACTCCGCATTGTCCGTTATAGTTGTCGCCCCAGGCCTGAATGGTCCCGGTGCTGCGCAAGGCGAGGTTGTGCCACGCACCGGCAGCGATACTGATAACGTTCGCAGCGGGCAACGGCAGATTGATTTGCCCAAGGGAGTTATCGCCGCTTGCGAACAGAGGATCGACGGTCAAAACTGCGGCTGCGCTATTGGTGAAACCATAAGGATTGGCAATCTGGACAGAATAGGAGCCGTTGTCGGCAATGCCGGGACTGGCGATGGTGAATGAAGTGCCAGAGGCGCCAGGTATGGCGAGGCCGTTGTGTCGCCATTGATACGTGAGCGGGGGAGTCCCCCCGGCAGTGACGCTGAAGCTTGTTCCCACGCCAATGGTCGTGCTTTGCGCGACTGGTTGTGAGAGGATGTAAGGCAGCGTAAATCCGGGAACAAAATTGACCTGGTCCACCCAAGCTGAATCACTTCCAGCGCTCAGGGCTGCGTCTTTGCTATAAGCCCATTGAAGAGTTTGGACGCCTGACGGCAAGAGGTAGCTCTGCTGGTTCCAATCGACTTCGCCGGAAATTTGGGTGGAATTGGAGATATTATTGCCGACGATCGTAAAAGACAGATAATCGGCGCCGGCTTGCGAAGAGACTTTCCACCAGAACGAGAGCGTCCCTGGGCCGGTGACAGTTGTGGTTAGAAAGGAGTTCTGATTATCGGAGATTGGGCCGCTGCGACCGGCGGCCACACCATCGTGCGAGATATTGGTTAATCCGTGCCAAATAGCGTCACCATCGGTGGACCAGGTGAGGGTGGTGGCGTTCAGGGCAAAGGGCAAAGGGACAACCGGGATGACGGACAGCACGGCAACCGAACTGGTAACACTGCCAGATGAGTTGGTGATAACAGCGGCATATGACCCGGCTTGGATGGGCTGCACATTAGACAAGAGCAAGACAGGGTTGGTAGCTCCAGGTATGGCGATATTATTGAATCGCCATTGATAGGAAAGAGGCGGCAAACCCGCCGCCGCGACCGCCATTAAAGCAGTATCGCCCTGGAACACGGTCTCATTGGTGGGCTGGAGCGTGACAGCGGGTGGTAGATCAAGAGTGATTTTAAAGAAAATAGGATCATGGTTAGCGAATGGCCGGCCCAACTGGAGACCATTGGCGGTGAAGACGCCATAGAAGGTTTTCCCAATGGCTTTGAGTTGCTGATAATCGCCAAAAACACGTTGTCGCGGATCGGTGGGGTTATTGGTCGCCGCCGAGAGAAAACTATAGAGCACGAGATCGCTAAAGGAAGCAGCCTGGTTGGTGCTGGTCGCGAAATGGGCAGAGAACATCGGGTAGCCGCTGCTGGAGAATCCGTCGAACGTGTCATAGAGCACGCCGATGACACCAACGGTGTTGACCGCGACGGAGGGCAAGGCTGCCTGGACTTGATCGGTGACAAAGACCTCGGGACCGATATCCAAACCGCCGCTAGAGTTGTTCGTGAGGCGACGAATGGAGAGCCGGTTGTTGCGAGTACCAGGATCGCGATTGCCATAGACGTAATAGACGTCACCATTATTAGGATCGACAGCGGCGTGGTCCACGCCGCCGAGCAAGGC
This sequence comes from uncultured Verrucomicrobiota bacterium, assembly GCA_964623885.1. Classification (GTDB taxonomy): domain Bacteria; phylum Verrucomicrobiota; class Verrucomicrobiia; order Limisphaerales; family UBA8199; genus CAZUVM01. The sequence continues at coordinate 7,414 of CAZUVM010000227.1, read as the reverse complement.
ATTAACAGTTCCGAACTTCGGGGTGGGTTGCGTACTATCAGCATTGGCGACGATGATGCCCGTGGGATTGCCGTTGAGGCCCCAAGTCAGACCGCCGTCCGTGGTTCGGTTGAGCATGAAATTGATGTTTTTCGAGCCGCCGGCGCCGGCAGCGATATTGCGCTGGAAAAGGCTGTAGAGATATCCCGTACGCGGGTCTTTAGCCAGGCGCTGACCAGGGTTGACGGCTCCGCCCGAAAAGCCAACGAGCCGATCGGTGGTAAAGGAGGGTGGATTGCCACCCGGCGAGACCGAGACCCGCATGTCGGGACTGCCGCTAAAATCATCATAAGCGACATAGACATTGTCGCGACTCGGAACATTTGGATCCGGATTAACTAACAGCCAGGGCTGATCGCACGCACCGATGCCCGCCAGGTTGGCATGAACCGCAACGCCGCCGACCAAAGGCCAATTGAATACGGCCGGGTTTGAGGGATCGGTCGTAATGCCGGAATAGACATCGGTGTTGTTGTTGGTATCGCTGGCGAGGAACACGGCAGCGAGCTGGTTGTTCCGACCGTAATCCGGAGCCTGGTCCTCCGGCCCGGCGAGACCCAGGCCTACCGGGGCCGGGATGGTGAACTCTTTGGACCAGGTCACGCCACCATTGGTCGAGTGAAACCACGGAGCATTGGCTCCCCAAAAGCCGGAGAACGCTAGAATGACGATCTCGTTGGCATTGGCGGGGTTAATGGCGATGCTGGGTTCCTCGTCCCCAAATGTGTCCGTCGCGTTGAGGTTCGGGTCGGTATTCTGGACCACGACGTCGACCAGCAGCAATGGGCCCGCCCCACCAGCACCCTGTCCTCTGGCAGCGGAAAAGTCCTCGGCCAAAGCCGGACGCGAATAAGAAGTTCGGTCTTTCGGGGTACTGGAAAAGGACGATGCGCCGCCTTGGGCAAAAACGAGACGGTCGCCGATCAGCAGCAAAGTCAGTATGGTAGCCAAAAGAAGCGATTGCGAGCGGAACCCCGGCCCGAAGGCCCGGCCGCGTGTTTGGGATATCATAGGTTAACTCGCAGGCACCATATCAGATGCCATGAACAAAGAAATCAAAAAGTCTTGTGCCAAACGATGTGGTTTGTATTCGGGACCATGTCCAGCCGAAGCTGCCAGGTGGACGTTCCGGGCTTCTCAAGGGAGTTCGTGGAGCGGGCCGGGACAGTTCGCGGTTGGCGACTCTCGCGAGCGGCTGGGGACTGAAGTCCGCTCTCCGACAAACTGCCGCGGGCGGATAAGAAAATTGTAACCAATGAGGCCGCTTCCGGGTATTACTTAAAGAGATGAGAGGATCGATAGAGAACGAGCAAACCGGGATGCAGGAAGGATCGACTCCGAGCGCGGTGGCTGCCGCCGAGAAAGGCAGTTGGAAACCAGTGTTGACGCTGCTGGTTCTTTCGCCAGCCATTGGCGAGTTGCTATCGGGATCATCGCCGCCGCTGCAGTTTTTCAATCCCGTGTTCCTCATGATCCTGATGGGGTTATATGGTTGCGGTGCGCTTTTAGTGCGGGAAATCGTTGTCTGCAAGCGATTGAACGCGGCGGGACTGCTACTGTTGGGCGCAGCTTATGGCATCGTGGAGGAAGGTCTGATGTGCAAGAGTTTTTTCAACCCTCACTGGACGGATACGGGTTATCTGAGCATCTATGGGCGAGCGATGGGAGTGAACTGGGTTTGGGCTTTTGGCCTGACGTTTTATCATATGGCGATCTCGATCGCGGCACCGATCTTCATCACGGAGGCCCTATTTCGAAGCCGGGCGGAGCTGCCGTGGCTGCGACGGCGCGGCTGGATCGTAACCAGCTCATCCTTTGCGCTGGTCGTGTTGTTGGGGTTTGCGGCCTTTGACAATCGCCAATTTCATTACGTTGAGATGCATCAGCCCTTAGAGCTGGCACGGCGACTTGACGCCCCTTCAAATGCTCTGGAACGATTCATGGCGGAGCAACTGACGACGAAGAATCGCGCACTAGTTCATAAAGCGGTCGCCGGAGAAACTGATTCACCGGAATTGAGGCACGCGTTGCAGGAGGAACTCAATCGACTGCTGCCGCGAGCCGATCTGTATTCACCGGCGCGATTTGCCGGGATGAGGTTGCCTGATCCGGTGCAGAGGTTGGTACAAACTCAGGCCGAAGTCAGCGCGCCAATTATTGAAGACAAGAGGGACGCCGGGGACGGCGGCGCTGCCAAAAGAGTCCCTACCAAAGTAACCCGTACTAGAGGGTTACCGCATGGGGACAAATTAGTTGGTTTCAACCGGGCACTGCTGGAAGCGGCGTTTCCAGGAATTCTGCCCGCGCGGATTGTGTATCCATTTCGACCAAACTGGGCATTGACGATCGGGTGCGTCTTAGTCGTATTGATTTTGATCGGCGTAGCGTTGAAGCAAAAAAAAGATTCGCTTGCATCGGCGCGGGTCCGTCGACCATGGCTGACCGGGCTGGCTTTTACTGCCGGGTTCGTGCTCGTTGGTTTTGTGTTGCCGGGACTGGTTGAGCACGGGCTTCCTCTACCGGCAGGGCTGTTGTGCGGGATGTGGTGTGTCCTTGGTTGGCTGCTCGCTATGGTGCTCAGGCGGATGGACGGCGCGGAGGACTGGATCTGGCGGCGTGGGCTTTGGGCAATTGGTGCGATTACCCCCTGGGTTTTCGTTGCGATGCTCCTTGGGATTGTGATTGGCATGATTGGAGCCAAGTCGTTTCTCGGCATGCCATTCGTCTCGCTAGTTTTTGGGGCAGGGATCGTTGTTCTTGCGGCTAAATGGAAGCGGCGGCTAAACACAGCGGCGACAAGTTATAGTAAGGATTCATTCTCCAGTTAGACACCCACCAGGCCGCTTTCTTCACGGTGCCCGCTGCGGATTGCTTGTCGTTATGCCATCTTGCCCCCATCATCAGAGGGATAGAAATGACTGCTGCCTCCCGAGAAAGCAGGTTGCTGCCTTCAGTGGTCGAAGCGATTGGCCAGACTCCTTTGGTTGAATTATCGCGTCTCACTCGCGGACTGTCCGGGCGGATTGTGGCAAAATTGGAACACCTCAACCCAGGCCTATCGAAGAAGGACCGCATCGCCCGGCAGATGATCGAGGAGGCCGAAGCCGGCGGGGAGTTGAAGCCAGGGCAGACGGTGGTTGAACTGACCAGCGGCAACACCGGAACGGGCCTGGCTATTGTGTGCGCCGTGAAAGGGTATCCGTTTGTTGCAGTCATGTCGAAGGGCAACTCCGTCGAGCGGGCACGGATGATGCGGGCGCTGGGCGGGGAGGTGGTGCTCGTGGACCAATTACCCGGATCGATCCCGGGCCAGGTCTCCGGCGGTGACCTCGAGCGGGTCGAACAGGAAACGCGGCGGATGGTCCGCGAGCGAGGTGCGTTTCGGGCCGACCAATTTGTGTTGTTGGGCAACTTTCGCGCCCACTACGAGCACACCGGGCCGGAGATCCTGACCCAGACCGAGATCGATGCTTTCTGCGATTTTGCCGGTACTGCGGGTTCGTTCGCCGGGTGTGCCGCCGCGTTCAAGGCGCATAATCCCGCAATTCAATGCTTTGTGGTTGAGCCCGCGGGGGCTGCCGTTTTGGCCGGTGAGCCAGTGACGCGTCCCAATCACAAAATCCAGGACGGGGGCTATGGGATGCCCGATCTGCACTTCTTCAATCGGGAGCACGTGGATGACCGAGGGCCTCCTCAAACCAGCGCTTATATCCAAACTCGCGGCTGCCCTGCCAGAATGCTCTGTATTTGAAAGTGGTGGCGATTCCAAAGCCGATTGGCTGACGATTATGCCTGTCATTGACGCCGAGGCGGTGCGCAAGCACGAGCAGGAGATCCGGCAAGCGGCTGACACTTACGTAGAGACCTGTTCGTCCCTGGTAGTGCAACTGGCGTCCGAAAACCTCCCGCCGGAATGGGCCGCTGACGTGCATGGGCTCCATTGCCGTTTTGAAAATTCCACTACTGGCCAAGTTGTCGAAGCCCCGCTGACTGGCGCGACTGCACCAGAAAACCTCGACCCATATTTCTTTGCACAGTTCGTCAAATCGACGCCGAGTTGCACAGCTGTGGCGCAACTCATCAAGGACGACTTCCATGATGCGAGACGAATGCTACGGGTCATCTTCGGAGAACGAACCAGGATCTGGTGAAATAACCCTGGGCGCGCACAAAACGTGCGCGTTCAGGTTCTTCAAAAGGACGAACGGACTGGGTGCTGGGTTGTGTCCTCCCCAATAAACCAGCCAACCAGCGCTTGCGTGGGTCCGGTGAGCAGCGAATCGCGACCATCGAGGTTAACCTCGCGGCCTGCGGCCTGAAGAATGGAGCGGGCGAGGAGTCGAGTACCCTGGTCGCCCGCGATAACGAGGATTCGAGCCATCGGAAGGCTTAACAAGGCGCGAAGTCTAGGGGCGTCAAGGGCGGGTTGTGGGGGCTGCCGAGGGCGACGGAAGCGATGGAGTTGGTTAACGAAATCTTAACGCTTTGAGACCCCGGTTTTATTAGTCTGCCGGGACACCGGAGGCGAGGTTGGGGCATGAATAACGTAGCGACGGTGCCCGGACCGCGATGGTTAGACCACGAGCCGGGGTTCGAGCATGTGCAAGCGCTGCGCTGCGCCCCAGGTGCGAGCGGCGGCCGGACCGGGGAGATCGGTGCACTGGCTGCCGAGCCCGGGGGCGGGTTGAGGCGTATCCTCGTGGCGACTGATTTTTCGGCAGGTTCGACAAAGGCGGTAGAGCAGGCGGCAGCGCTGGCGGAGAGGTGCCGGGCGTGGCTGACCGTGCTACATGTGATAGACGTAAACGTGGGGCCGGCATGGGGGCCCGCTGGAGAGGTGATCAGAGGGCTGTGGGAGACTGCCAGGGTAGAAATGGCGCGGCTGGCATCGTGGCTGGATGGACGGGTGGAGGCTCGAGGCGAGGTCGAGGAGGGCCTGCCGGCCGAGGTGATTGTGGAGAAGAGCAAGGGATATGATCTGCTGGTGCTGGCGAAGAAGCCGGTGCGAAGCAGGTGGAATCTGTTCGCGAGGCATACGGCGGAGCGGGTGGCGAGGTGCGCTGCGTGCCCGGTAATAGTGGTTGAGGCTGGCATGCTCACTGGGGGATGCGCCTGCCCTAAGGGGTGATGGGCAATGCGCGTCGAAACGGCCTACCCTGAGCAGGTGGAACTTACCATTGCCCGTGCTGAGAATCGGGTTTTGGTGGAGAACCGGGATGGGTCGGTTGTGATTAGAGCCGTGCGGGGCGACGTATCACCGCGGCAGAGGGCATTCTTCATCCAATATCTGGCGGCAGAGGGGTTTATCCCGGAGGTGTACCAGTGGTGTGCTGACGCGGACTCCGAGTGGTCGAGGCATGTTACCTGGATTGCCGATGGGGAGGGATTACGGGCGAAGCGGCTGCAGAGCAAAGCGCTGCGTGACATTCTGCGTCTCATCGGCTGCGCGAGCCTGGTCTGGCTGGCATTGATGTTATTCGCTTTCCTGCATGCAGCACATTGAGGTGCGCCCATGCCGCAGGGGCTCAGGCGCGGTGTGGCGTGCGGGTTGGGTAACGAAATCTTAACGCGTTCGGACTGGGGTTTTATTAAGTCCGCGGCTAGCAACTAGGATGTGCGCAAGCCGCGTAACCACCAGCGGCGCGCAGCGACAACGGACCAAATAGCTTCCACGAGGCCGAATGGCCAAGCACCCTGGAGGAATCCGTAGATTGAACCGAGGGCACATGCCAGGGCGAATCCAAGCACGAACCAGCGGCTGCGGTCCTCCAGCGCATAGCAGACCAGCATCGCTGTGACAGCGAATAAGCCAAAAATCGTTAGCGGGCTCATCGGTTTTGCGTTTACGAGTAGCACCTGGGGCGGCGCGGCGCAATGTATGGGATGACGTTCGAGAGGAGGATTTGCCGGAGACAACGCCGCTGACTAGGTAATCAGTGGATGCGAGTTCAGGCTTGGCAGTCAGAAGGTCCAGTGGAGGCGGGCGCCGAAAACGGAGACGGGGCCACGATCGCGGTTGAAGGCGGGGTGGTTTACGAATTGGTAGTCGAGCGTGACGTGCATGGTCTTCCAGACCTGGAAGTCGTAGTAGGTTTCAAGGATTTGCTCCCAGCCGTAGGTGAGGGCGCCGTCGCCGGCCAGGATGCCGAGGCCGCCGGCGGCGAAGAAATCCTGGTGAACTTTGGAGATGCCGTTGAGGGCGCCAGCCAGGCCGATGGTGTCATTGGGCCGATGCCAGGGTTCGCCTTTGACGCTGAGGCCAAGGGTGGCGGTGCGGTCCACGTCGCTGAAGACCCAGGCTTCGTTATTGCCGTCGCTCCAGCCAAGGCGGGAGAATACGCCGATATTTTTCGTGAGCTCCTGCTCGAGGTTGAGGCCGAAGCCGTATTTGTAGCGGTAGTCGCCGTCCCTGGTGGCGACGATGTCGGCGGGGCGGATAGGGCTGTCCACGGCGGCCTGATAGCTGCCCATGTTGGCGCGGTTGACGAAGGCGAGCAGCCGGACGACGCCGGGATGGTTGTTGAGGTAGTATCGGCGCTCGAACTCGGTGACCATTCCCCAAGCCAGCAGAAACGGGCCGCTACCGGCTGAGCTGTCGTAGGGCCATTTAAGGAACTTGTCTTCCCACGAGAGCCCGTTTGCGTCGCTGGGCATTTGGAAGAAGCCGTAGCGGAGGGTCCATTTCGGCTGATTAAGCTCAGCGGCAAATCCGGTGATGTAGCCGAGGCTGTCGCCCGGATAGTCCCAGGCCTGATTGGCCATGAAGGCCCAGCTCATGAATTGGGAGCGGGAATCGTTGGCGTAGGTGTTGTTGTCGAAAATGTCTTTGGCGCTGAGGCGGCCGACGGTGAGGGTGATGCGGGAGATGTCACGCTTGCCGGCGAGCTGGAATTGGTCGTCCTGGACAGACTCCTGTTCGCCACCTAGACCGATGGTCTGGCGGATGAAAAGGCGGGTGATGGAGCCGTTGGGGACATCCGTGCCAAGCCGGAAGGCTTCACCGTTGGGGAATCCGTCAATGCCGTGGGCGTCGGAGAAGCCGAAGCCCTGCCACATCAAGCCGTCCACGTGGAGCTCGGCGCCGGACCACAGGCGGAGGCCGAAGATGAGGTCGATGGAGACGGTCTCTTTGACCTCGCTGGCGCTGCTGAGGCTGTTGGGACCTGAGTAGGGAGAGTTGATGCCCGGGTGGTATTGGACAATGTCGGTGTTCTGTGCGTGGAAATTCCAGAGCTGTTCGGCATCCTTGGCGGGAGCGTTGGCAGAGGATTCCTGTGCCTGGCTGCAGGAGATGGCAAGGCAGAAGGCGGCCGACAGGAGAATCGGGCGAGGGTTCGACACGCGAGGCCGGATTGTTAGGGGTGGACGGTTTGGG
>CAZUVM010000226.1:0-4890 GCA_964623885.1 uncultured Verrucomicrobiota bacterium | reverse complement strand
ATCAGCGCGCCAGCAATGCCGCCAAACTGCGGCAGCTCAGCCAGACCGCCCTGGACTTGCTGGGCGAGAATGAGAATTCACTCCTGACCCAAGCGGGGATTATGGGTCGGGCGCTGCAGGAATTGCAACGGGTCGATGCCGGGGCGGCTCCGCTGGCTGCCGCTCACGAGCAAGTTGTCGCGGCGTTGCGTGAATTGCAGATTGAACTGTCGCGGTATGGCGAAAAGATCGATGTCGATCCGGCCCGGCTCGGCGAGCTTGAGGAACGGCTTAATTTGATGCACTCACTCAAGCGTAAATATGGCGGATCGGTCGCCGAGATCGTCGCGTTCGGCCAGGAAGCCGCACGGAACTTACACGGCCTGGAGCAGCGCGACACCGAATTGGCCCGTTTGAAGGCCGAATTAGAAAAAAACAAATCCCAATTGTGGCGTGCGGGCCAGGCACTTTCTGCAGAACGGGCCAAGGTCATTCCAGAGTTAAGCAAGGCCATATCGAAACAAATGTCGGATTTGGGGTTCAAACAAAGCCGCTTTAATATCGAGTTGACCAGTGTGTCGCATGCCGCCGATACTCCCAGGAACAAGGATAACGATGCAACATCCAAGGATTTATTCACCGCCTCCGGTCTGGACACAGTTGAATTTCAATTCGCACCGAATCCCGGCGAACCCCCGCGACCCTTACGGGCGATTGCTTCATCCGGCGAACTGGCCCGCGTCATGTTGGCGCTGAAAACGGTGCTGGCCGCGGTGGACAGGATTCCCGTGCTGGTTTTCGATGAAGTCGACGCAAATGTCGGAGGTGAAACCGCCAATACAGTCGGAGAGAAAATGCGGCAGATCGCGCAACAACGCCAGGTGCTGTGCATTACTCATTTGCCCCAGGTGGCAGCCCCGGCCTCGGCTCACTATCTGGTGAGCAAGCAAGTGAAAACGGCGCGCACAATTTCCGAAATTCGGCGGCTGAAGCCTGAAGAGCGCGTGACGGAGCTGGCGCGCATGCTCGGCGGTCAGAGCGAAGCTGCCCGCAAGCATGCCGAGGCGCTCTTAAGCTGACGTCGTATTTGCACGTCACGCAAACTGGGTATACTTTCTGAGCAGTCGTTCATGAGCCGCAGAAAGCAATTCTCGTATCTGCTGCCAAAGAATCGCACTCCTGGCGGCGGCTTTACGCTCATCGAATTGCTGGTCGTGTTCGCGATAATCGCGATTCTCGCGACCCTACTGTTGCCGGCGTTAAATAAAGGCAAACTCAAAGCGCAGGGATTGCAGTGCCTCTCGAATCACAAACAACTCTGCCTGGCGTGGCGAATGTATTCCGAGGACAATCAGGAGCGGCTTCTGTACGCCAGCGAGCTGCCTTGGGAGCCGTCGACATATGCCTCGGCCTGGGTGACCGGCACCTTGGATTTCGACCCTGCCAATGAAATTAACTGGAATCCCGACAAATCGATCCGCCTGAGCCCAATGTGGTCGTATTGCGGCCAAAGTCTTGGGATTTGGAAATGCCCGGCGGATCGCTCGTTTGTAACCGTTAACGGCCAGCAGTTGCCTCGAGTGCGCAGCATGTCGATGAACGTGTTCATGGGTGGGTGGGCAGGCACTGACGGAGGTTGGGGGCCAATTTTCAGCGATTACACTATTTACTTGAAGCAAACGGAATTAGCCGTGCCGGGACCGGCGCGCCTGTTTGTGTTCCTCGACATGCGCGAAGACAGCATCGATATGGGTAATTTTGGAACGCGGATGGCCGGATGGCCGGACCAGCCGGATCAATATGGCTTTTATGATTTACCCGGATTTTATCATCATTTCGCCTGCGGATTCTCATTCGCGGACGGCCATTCGGAAACCCATCGCTGGCGGGATGCGCGCACAACTCCGCCACTGGTCGTCGGAGGGCTCGTTAATGATGATTTTTCGTCGCCGAATGATCTCGACGTGGCGTGGCTTCAAGATCACGCGAGCCGGCCAAGGAACTAATTCCGGGCGGCGAAAACTTCGATGGTATGCTGCTGGCGTTCAACAAGCCCTACGGTGTCCTCTCGCAGTTCAGCCGCGATGGTTCGTCGAATCGCACACTGGCTGAATTCCGCTTCCCAACTGGCGTCTATCCCATAGGCCGGCTGGATGCTGACTCGGAGGGACTGCTCCTGTTGAGCGACGAATCCGAATTGAACGAAAGACTCTTGCATCCGCGCCAGGCGCATGAACGAGAATATTGGGTTCAGGTAGAGCGAGTTCCCAAGCCCGCTTCATTGGACCGACTGGAGACCGGAATTACCATTCAAGGGCACAGAACCATGCCGGCACGCGCCTGGGTGCTGCAGCCACAGCCGCAAATTGCGCCGCGTGATCCGCCAATTCGATTTCGCAAAACCGTCCCGACGTGCTGGATTGGGCTGGAGTTGGTCGAGGGAAAAAACCGCCAGGCGCGCCGCATGACCGCAGCCATAGGCCATCCGACCTTACGGCTCATTCGAATGCGCATTGGCCGATTCAGACTATCCGATCTGCCGGCAGGTAAGTGGCGCGAGCTAGGCCGTGATGATCGCGCACATGCGTTGGACCAAATTTGAAGCTGTGAGGCAAGACACAATGGCGGTATTGGCCGTTAGCCGTTTTTGATTGTTGGCCATTTGATCCACTTGCATATTTAATCGCAATCGGATGACGACCCGTCGCAAAACACCGCCAGCCGCTGCCGCCCCAAGCGGTGAACCCTCTTCTGCACCAGCCGTGCTCGAAAACCTGGTGCAAAAGGCGGAGCGCGCCAACGCCAGCGATATTCATCTGCAAATGCTTGGTGCCTCGGCGGCGGTTTCATTCAGACTCGACGGGGTTATGACACCCGGCCCCGAGCTTGCGGGAGAACTGGCTGAACGCGTGATCGGCCGCATCAAGTTTCTGGCGCGGCTGAAGACTTACCAGGAATCTCTCCCTCAAGACGGCCGGATTGATAAAACTGCTTTGAAGAGTCGGAGCGATATTCGGGTTTCCACTTACCCGACAGTCACCGGGGAGAAGATCGTCTTGCGCCTGTTCAACACGACGACCATCCGGCCGTTGGCTGAATTAGGGTTTCCCGGGGACGCACAAAGCGAGCTTAAGTCGTTTCTTCGTCAGGCTGCGGGATTGTTGCTGCTTACCGGCCCGGCCGGCAGCGGTAAGACGACGACTATCTATTCCTGTCTCCACGAATTAGTGCAACTGGGCGGGCGCCACATTATCACCGTCGAAGATCCAGCTGAACAACTGGTGCCCGGAGTGATGCAAACAGAAGTAAACGAAGCGCGAGGACTCGATTTCGCCAAGGCGGCACGGCACCTGTTGCGTCAGGACCCGCAAGTCCTGGTAATTGGCGAAATCCGAGATGAGGAAACAGCGAACATTGTCGTACGTGCGGCGCTTACTGGTCACTTGGTCATCTCAACACTGCACGCTGGATCATGCAAAGGTGTTTTCGAACGGTTGTTGAGCTTGTGCAAAGACGGCTCGGCGGTGACCTCGTCAGTGGATCTGATTTTGAACCAGCGTCTTGTACGCTCGGCATGCGGAACCTGTGCAGGCAACGGTTGCCCAGAATGCCTCGGAACCGGCTACCGCGGTCGCGTAGCGTTGGTCGAGTTTCTCCGCGTCACCGACGCCTTGCGAAATCGATTAGCCGGGCACAACCTCGAAGGCATCACTGCTGAAACACCCCTTCTTACGCGCGCGCGCGCAATGGTCGAATCGGGAACAACCAACGACTCGGAAGTGCATCGCGTGCTCGGCTGAGGCGGTTCATGCCGCTTCTCGCTCCCCGGCAGCGGAGGTCGGTGGTTGCGCTCGCATTGTTTGCTCGATTCCTTCGATAAAATAATACGGCGCCATGTGCGGTCGACGACGCGCTTTGGGACCTTCTTTCGGCCAGGCAAAATGGCAATCCTCGCAATAGTAATCGCGTTCGACCAAGCCAAATTGTGAGAGCATCCCCAGGCCCAGGTTGGTCAAAACGGAATGACGCGCGAATTGCGGGTAAAGCACTCTCAATGACCAACATTCGGGACAGCGGATCGCATCGCGCAGCGCGCCTTCGGCGCCATCCCAATCCAGCAGCAATTGCTCTGCGCGCTCGAACTGCTCAGCTGGGACTTCAACCCATACACCCGCCTGCGATACCATCCAGAGTCGCGCCAATCGCGGTTTCTCGGCCGTTTGGGCTTCAATTCCGGCACGCACGAGCCGATGCTGAATCAGCTCCGCCTTTGCACGGCTGTTAAAGAGGGCCACACGCATCCTTTCCATGCTATAATTTCGCCCCGGGAAGACAAAAATCAACAGGGTTGGAGGCCAGATGCTCCCCTTGACTTGTAATCAATTTATGCTTGCAAACGCGAGCTTGAGGTTTATCCGGTACAATATGGAATCGATCCGCCTTTCGCGCCCATGGTCACGCACTTTTCTTTGCGATTCAGCGGATGATGGTTGCTTTGTATGTTTTCTGAACAAATTGAATTGCGCGGGCACATCATTGATTCGTTGATCCTGCCCAAGGTGCTCGATGAGATTCTAACGCACAACGGCAGCTTTACTATCCGCGAGGTCCGCATCGGCAAACAACGGCACGATCCCAGTTATGCGTGCATTGATGTGTTTGGGGCCTCACCGGAAGTGGTCGACAGCATTGTGCGGCGGCTCCGGCAACATGGCGCCGAAGTCGTTGAGCAGGCTCCAGTGCAATTAGCCGAGGCTCAAGCCGATGGCGTGCTGCACTCCATCGCCGTGGGCAACCTTCTTCCGGCAAACGTAAAAACCATCTGCGTCGATATCAACCCTTCGGTAGTTACGAAGCTAACCGACCGCGGCACATTCCAAGCCGTTGGCCTGGTCACCGACATCGAACCGT
>CAZUVM010000225.1:0-31720 GCA_964623885.1 uncultured Verrucomicrobiota bacterium | reverse complement strand
CTGCGCGTTGGCTTCGTTGGTATGGCCTTGTTTGCGGTAGCATTCGCCCAGCCGAAAAAGTGCTGTGGCCGCCAGTTTGCGGTCCTTATCGAATTGGTTAACCACGTCCTGGTACGCGCGCACGGCGGCGTTCAAGTCGTGATTGGCTTCCTCTTCGAACAATCCCTTTTGCAGAGTTGCGCTCAGGTCATTGGTAGCCGCCGCGCTCGCCATTGAGCTCATCAGGAGCAAGCATCCAAATGTGTATACAATCCCTTTCATAAATTCCTCTGGTCTTCAATCTGCCCTATCTGCGCCTAGCCAGATGTCATGCTTTTGCAAAATTCCATGAGCTTGCTTCGACTGAGGTGGATTAATGCCGCGGACGTTTCAGGTAAAACAGGTCTGCGTCGGCGGCTACCAAAACCCAACCATCCCGGCCGAGTTCGTTCAGGAACTCCTCGCGGCGGTGAATGCTGACGGGGCTCGTGCCCTCCGGACCTATCTGAGGTTCGGCAACTTTATACTCCCACTGATTGCTTGCGTGGTGCGGGCCGCAGCAACCGGCAAGGAATACCGTGCCGGTCGCAAACAAGAGTGCAGTTATTTTTTTCATTGTATGTTTGTGAATTCTCTCAATTTTGGTTCCGATTTTGTAGGTGTTGTAACCTTTTGCGCTCATTTTGCCCTCTGCATCTCCTCGCCCGTCCCCAACTCCAGTCGGTATCCCACCCCATGCACCGTTTTCAGCCAACGCGGATTGTCCGGGTCAGGCTCGATCTTGGCGCGCAGTCCCGCGATGTGATTGTCCACCGTGCGCGTGGTCGGGAACGCGGTGTAACCCCAAACTACGTCGAGAAAACGTTCGCGCGAAATCGGCTCGCCCGGCGTTTCGGCCATGAGCCGCAGCATCGCGAATTCTTTGGGGGTGAAGTGCAGTTCCTTGCGGCCACGGCGGGCAGTCTGGCGAAGCAGATCAATCTCGACCTCGCCGAAGTTAAGCCGCCCGGGAGCATGAGCCTGGCGTTGCGTGCGTCGCAGGAGAGCGCGCACCCTGGCCAGTAGTTCCTCGGTGCTGAATGGCTTGACGAGATAATCATCGGCGCCGGAATCGAGGCCCTGCACGCGGTCGTCCACCTGTCCCTTGGCGGTCAGCATTAAAATCGGCACCGGGTTTGAGAGACGGCGCAGTTCGGCGCAGGCGGCAAAGCCGTCCAGCCTGGGCATCATGATATCCAGCAGGATCAAGTCGGGCTTCTCTTTGATCGCGCGCTGTAGTCCGATTTCCCCATCTGCCGCGGTGAGCACGCGATAACCTTCCGCCGCGAGCACGTCCTGCAGCGCCGCGCGCATCGGCAACTCGTCTTCGACGACTAAGATTCGTTCGGTGCTCATTGCTGAGTTCTTCCCATAGTCGCGTCTTCGCCGTTCATTTCTCCGTTCGCCACCGGCAGCTCGATTGTGAACCGGCTGCCTTGTCCGACCTCGCTGCGGACCAGCACGCGGCCGCCGTGTGCCTCCACGATATGCTTCACGATACTCAAACCAATCCCCACCCCCTGAGTTTCACGACGCAGCTCGGGGCCGCGTCGATAAAACCGCTCGAAAATCTTCTCGTGCTCGGTCGCCGGAATGCCTGAGCCTTTGTCTTCGACCCAAAGGAGAATACGTGAAGCGGGCTGCGAATTGAGTGAATCGACGGGCGTGTTGCTTGTTGCCGATTGCGTTTCCATTTCGAGCCCAACCGTCACCTCAGCATCTTTTGGTGAATGTTTGACCGCGTTATCGATTAGATTGATGAGCGCTTGCTGTAGCGCTTTGCCATCGGCAGAAAGTTGATATTGGATCGCAGGTGGCTGGTTGTCTGGACCGGTAAGGGCCAGCTTGACCCCGCGCTCGGCCGCGTAGGTTTCCATCAGATGAACCGTGTGGCGGGTGAGCGCCAGCAGGTCGGTGGGCTCGAGTTCGTATTGTTTGCGGCCCTGCTCGATGCGCGAGAAATCGAGAACGTTTTCGATAAGGGAAGAGAGCCGCCGGCACTCCTGGTCAATGAACCGGAAATATTCCTGCTGCCGCGCGAGGTCGGGCACTTTGCCATGTTCGAGGCTTTCAGCCATGAGCCGGACTGAAGCGATAGGTGCGCGCAGTTCGTGCGACACGCTCGAAACGAAATCACTCTTAAGCTCACTCAGCCTAAGCTGGCGATGAAACGCCCGGTAAGCCGCGATCAGCCCGCCGAGGGCCGCGACCGCCGCCGCACCGATAAGCGCCGTGAGCCAAAAGGTGCGGACACTTTGATATTTGAACAGCGCGGATGGACTGGTCAGGTAAACGCTAACTTTCACCGGATCCACGACGGTCCCGGCCGTTCCTAGCACAGTCGTGGCGATTTGACCCGTATATTGCTTGGCTACCTGCCCAGCACCTTTTCCGCCCATGTAGTGGATCTCTTGCCACATGCGCAAATCGGGAGCAGGCCACGTCAGCTTCTTCCCAGCCACCTCAAAGCCTACGCCAAAGTAGTCCGGAATATGCCTCCAGGAATCCACGAGTTCCTTGCCGATTGACCCAACCTCCCATTCGGACCGGCATAAGAACCAGTGGCGGCCCGTGATTTCCCGGGTTTCGATTGCCAGCCAGTCGCCGGAGGTTTGGACAGGAATAGGCCACTGGACCGCCTGGCTGGATTCATGCGTTCTGGTGTCGGCTAGGTCTACGGATGCCGCCGCTGTGACTGGCACCTCGGGGGCGCGAAACCAAACCTGCCAGTTGGCAGACTCCTTGAGAATGCTTACGCTCGGTCCGCGCTGGGAACCATCTCCCGTTTGATGGGGCAGGCCCGATAGTCCGGCCAGATCTACGTTCGCGGAGGCATAATGCAGTTTCAGCTCCGGCTCAGCGGCCGAAAAGAGTTCGCGGCAGGTGTTTTGCTCACTCCAAACGCGTTGCCATTGGCGGACGCGGTTTTTGTCCTCATTCGAACGGAGCTCGTTTTCGAGCACGCTCAACAGATGCTCCGTGAGTGCCGTTGGTTGGTTTACCAGGTCTGAGCAGACATTCTCGACGGAAACTGCAGGTACGGGCGGATCCTGCTGAGCGCCGCGACGAATCAGTTCGAGCAACTTCAATTCTGCCAACGGCCTTAGAGGCAAACCGCTTTCACCGGTGGCATCCGGGAACTTTCGCAGGAGCAGTGAAAAGTGGCTGGCGGCCTGGGAAAGGTCGCTTGCCCGTACGAGATTCAGCGCGGCGGCATAGTGCGCCACGGCGGCAAAACTAGCCGGCGGGTCCAGGGCCAGAAAGCCCGAATATGCCAGGGCGGTTCCGGCAGGGTCGGAGCCTTCGTCTTCAGATTTTTGGGCAGCGCGCCACAGATCGGCTTGGATTTGGCTGAGTGCCGAAACATCCAGCGGGCGTGGCGCAGGGACGTCGGAGTACGGTGCCGGAAAGACGAGGCGCCCGGAAGAATCGACGCCGAACTCGAAAGCGCGACCGGCTTGAGGCGTGAGGAGGGCGCCACTGATTTTGGGCAACAATTCCTCCGCGATGGTCTGCGCGCGATCGGCAGCTTCGTGGCGGGCGAGAGTTTTATCTCGCCAGGCTGAGATGGCGCCGAGGCTGGCCAGCAGCAGGACTGGAGCAACGATCAACAACCCTTGCCAAAGGAAAGTTGGCTTTTTATTCGCGGCCCGATTCATCCAATACTTAACAGATTAGCCCAGGGTCCGGCGAAGGCTTGTCATGATTTTGTAAAGAATGATTGGCGCGGCGCAAGCGGCGAAGAACGAACAACTAAGTCACAGAGTAACAAAGGAACCGCTTCTTCGTTCCTTTGTTACTTCGTTGTTAGCCGCCTGGGGAAAGCCCTTGCCCCGTTTTGTTCCTTAATACAGATTACCGCTGGCACATTGAATGACTCGCAAGCCTGTCATCGCGTTATCACTTTTAGTCAGTTTGCCGCTGATTTGTTTTGGCGCTTCTGCCCCGACGACTGCGCCCGAACCACCTCCGCCCATAACTCCGCGAGAGTTTTTCAACGCCGGGACCGAGCAATTGCGCGCCGGCAAGTTGCGTGAAGCGGAGAGTCTGCTGGAAACGGTCCTGGCCAGCCAAAACGACCAGCTTCAACCGCCGGCGCTTTACAACCTCGGCCATGTCCGGTTCGATCAGGGCATCGAGATTTTAAAAAAGGGACCGGCGGCCGGACCCACCAACAGCCGTGGTCGCGCGGCAGCAGCGGGAGCGCAGGCAGCAGCCGCGGATGCCGACCAAGCTTTGGCCTCCGATGACGTACAGAAAATGGTGGCTGCCTATATGCGCGGCCGCGGGGCCCGCAAGGAATTGCGAGCGGCGACGCGAGCCGTCGAGGCGGCTTTGGAGAAGCATGGAACTGCGTTAAACAAATGGCAGCGCGCGGAAGGCGATTTCAAAAGCACAGTAGAGTTGCGGCAATCTGATAATGATGCCCGGCAGAATGCGGACACGGTGGATCGCTGCATTGCGAAGTTAATCGACAGCCTGCGTGAGATGCGCCAGACCCTCGGGATGATGGGCCAGAAGAACCAGGACCTTGGCGAAAAGTTGAAGCAGCTCAAAGGCCGCATACCTGCCCCTGACATGCCGCCTGGCGCAGCCGGAGATGATGAGGAAGATGAAGACATGCCCAATGGGCCAAAAGAAGGTCAAAAGGAAGGCGCCACCCGCGAAGGCGAGGAAATGAAGCTCTCACCCGAACAGGCAGCGTGGCTGCTGGAGGCTTACAAACTCGACAGCGAGCGCCGCTTGCCCATGGGCATGCAGCAGGGGGAACCCAAAGACCGTAACCGGCCGACCTGGTAGGCTTTCGGCGATCCAAAACTCCAGAGCCGAACCAGATTCTTAATGTCCAAAGCAGCACATTCAATACATGTCCTGGGCGGATATTTTGAACATTTTCCCATTCGAGCCTGGTATCTGCTTGTGTGTCTTTCGTTCCTGTTGATCAGCGTCGTTGTTACAACTGCCCAGATCCAGCTTACGCACGATCCGCTAATGAACCTGATGTTGGCTCAGCCTCAGATCGATGTCGATTCGCCCGTGACACCAGTCGCGGCATTTGATCCGCCAGTTATTCAGCCTGGGCAATCCTCTACTTACCGGGTGAAAATCAACGCGTTGGAAGCTTCAATCGAATGGCCGAATCGGATCGATGCTTCGAACCTGACTCTGCGCGAGGGCGGTCGCGCCCAGATCCTGGCGCCCATCGGCGGCAAACTACAGCCGCATACAACTCTCAACTATCACGCGCGCGCGACGCACGCGGGTCAGTATTCTGTTCCCGCATTTACAATTCAGGTTTATGGCAAGCCCGTAACGATTCCTGCGGCTCAGTTGAGTGTCGTGGAGAATCCGTCGGCGCAGGTTTCTACTGAGCAACTACTGCGGTTCGAGTTCGCGGCAACCAACGTTTACGTGGGCCAACCGGTGCGGGTGCGTATCGCTCTGCCCGCAACACCGGGCACGGCGATTCAACCTGTGGGTATGGTTGAGATCAACGGGCAAGGATTCATCGTGGATCAAAGCTCAGTCCGACAGCAGCTTGGCGCGATTGCTCGACCGGACGGCATGGGTTCCATGGCAGGGTTCATTTATGAGACTACACTGACCCCGATTGCAACCGGGACACTCACTGCCTTTGCACAAGGCATTGTGGGCAATCGCTACACCAGCGGCATCCTTCTTCCCAGTGGGCCGGGTGGCACGGTAGACTACACTCTGCTCGATTCCGAGCCGATCCAACTGCATGTGCGGCCTTTGCCATATGAAGGTGAACTGCCTGGATTCACCGGCGCATTCGCCCCTTTAGGTGTTGAACCGCCCAGCTTGTCGACGAATTTGCTTCGAGTTGGCGATCCGGTAAAGCTGACGGTAAAGATCCACGGCGACCCCTTCAATAATTTGCTGCGGCTGGTTCCGCCCCCCGCCCCTGAGTCACCGGAATGGCAGGTTCTAGCGACGACAGAAACGCCGCCACCGCAGCAAGTGCTGGGTCAAGGTTTTGCCACGTTCACTTACAACCTGATCCCGCTCACGGCCAAGGCCGAGCGAACGCCGGCGATTCCGTTCAGTTGCTTCGATGCGGAGCGCGGCGTTTATCGGGACATCAGCATTCCTTCAGTGGGAGTTGAAATCCTGCCAGGTTCGGCTTCGGCGGACTTCGGCGCCATTGCAAAGGCGAGGGCGGTTGATGGTGCCGCGGAAAAGGAACCGGTGCTGAGTGGTTTGGCGCCTGCCCCGGGTCTGGCAGCGCAAAGCCTGGTCCCGGTCCAACGCCAAATCTGGTTTTTTCTTATACAACTGGTGCCGGCGTTGAGTTTTCTCGGACTCTGGGGGTGGGACCGCCGGCAGCGCTATCTCGAACAGCACCCGGAAATTGTGCGGTGCCGGCGTGCGCGCCGGGCGTTGCGCCGGCACTGGCGCGCAATGGGACGCGCCGCGCAACACGGTGATGCACCACGTTACGCGGCGGCCGCTGTGGATGCGCTTAAGGTGGCTTCAGCGCCGCACTACCCGGCCCAACCGCAAGCACTCGTTGGCGCGGATGTGGTTGCGCTGTTACCGCTTGAGGAGCGAAGCGGCAGAGCGGGCGAAGTCATCCGCCGCTTCTTTGCAGTGATTGACGCAACGCGCTTTGGCACCGCTTCACCTGACGGCCAGGAGCTATTTAACCTGCGATCAGAACTGGAACGCGTTTTGACGCAGTTTGATGAGCAGCTCAAATCAGGTGCGGATCCAAAAGGGCGCGATCAAGTGGGGAGCAAGACGTGTTAATACCCGGCATACTTCACTTCCTGGTGCCGACCGAGAACGGATTTGGGCCGTTTTTTCTCGGCTACCAGCAAATCCAGCGTGCCTGGTTGGTTCTGCTTGCCTGTGTGCTACTGCTGGCTTGTTCCAATGCCCCGGCGGCTTCAACAGCCGAAGCCCTGTTCCGGGATGGATCGACGGCTTACCGTAGCGGTGATTACATCCATGCAATCCTCTCTTTTCAGGCTGGCGGACAGCGCCAACCGGCCACTGGGACATTGCAAAATCTCGGACTGGCAGAATGGCAACAAGGGCGTGTCGGGGAGGCCGTATTGAGCTGGGAACAGGCGCTATGGCTCGATCCATTCAACAAAGCGGCGCGAGGCAACTTGCGGTTCGCGCGCCGCACCACCCAAATTGAATCTCCGGATTTGGTGTGGTACGAAGTGGCATCATCATGGTTGCCGGTGAACTGGTGGGCATGGAGCGCTACGCTAAGCCTATGGCTGGCGGTTGGGATGGGCGTTTTGCCTGGAATTTTCAAGGTCCGAAAAGCGGCTTGGCACCAGGCCGTTGCAGCTTTGGGGCTGGCGGTGTTTTTGCTGACGCTGCCCGCCCACCTTGGAATCGAAACCCGCTCGAGGATTGGTTTCGTGCTTCAAAAGGACACCCCGCTGCGCCTGACACCAACCGAGGATGCGCAATTCGTCACACGTTTGGCGGCGGGTGAACCGGCACGCCTCGAGCGCGTCCGAGGTCATTTCCTATTGGTCCGCACCGGTCGCGCTTTGGGCTGGCTCGAAAAAGGCGAACTGGGATTTGTGTGCCCATGAACAATAGCACACCGATTCGGATTTCGGCCGGGCTGGGATTTCTTGCCGTAACGCTTGGCGCGTTCGGCGCGCACGGGCTGAAGCATGCACTGGAGCAAAACCAGACTGCCGGCATTTGGGAGAAAGCGGTGTTCTACCACTTTATTCACGCAGTGATGCTATTCGTGCTGGCCGGCCGTCCTCGGTTTGTGGTGGGACCGTGGTACGCCTTCTTGGTTGGCATTGTTCTATTCTCCGGTTCGTTGTATTTGCTGGCCGTGACAGGGCAGAAGTGGCTGGGAGCAATTACGCCGCTGGGCGGGCTGAGCTTCCTGGCGGGATGGCTCTGGCTGGTGATCAGCCCGAGATTACCTGCCAAGGAGTGACGATGATACAGGCCTCCGACCCCTTGTCATTATCCCAACCTCCTTCGATCATAGATGAGCTTTGCTGACGCGGTCCGCGGAAACCGCGTTAGCGGTGACCTGTTTATAGCACGAACCGCACCCCTGTTTTTCTTCGTTTTTTGTTTTTCGGCGGCGCCGACTTAGGCACAGGCGTCTTCCGCTCAGGTCGGGCGCCGCCGAAAAACAAAAACAAAATGGTGGGTGGGCCGGACAGTCTATAAACCCTACGGGTTTATGGCCGCCGTCACTAAGTTGACGAGTCAATTTTGTTTAAGCACTTCCGCAATACTTGTGGGAATGACAAGAGCTCGGAGGCAAGACTACAGGGTCAACGCGCGTTCGAGTCTCGCAATCGCGAAATATCGGGGCCACGGCGAAACGCTTAGCCATACTGCGAAGCGGCGACTTCGCCAAGTTGATCGATCAGCAGTTTCTTGAGGTCGACGGCAACGCCATGAGTGGCGCCGCCCGACAGTTGTTTCCCTTCCTTAAGACTTTTTTCAGCCGCCTCAAGTACCAGGGTTGTGTAGAATCCGAGAGTCATTGGATCGAGTGCTGCTTCACGCTCTGCAGGTGAGAGTTCTCCGCCACGCCAGGCCGCAAGCTGTTGATACAATCGGCCGGGGCTGCTGATTCCATAACCGCTCACGGTTCCGTCCTTCTCGAAGTTCCGGAAGAGGGGATTGACCTCAAAAATGCCGTCGGGGTGGATTTCGCGGAGACCGGGCATGTCGAGGTTCAGATCGATGAGGCCCTCCGAGCAAATTAAACGTCCGGACTGGACGGTGGTTGCCCACGCGCTGTTGGGGAGCGCCCAACCGGTGAGAATATGCGCCTGCGATCCGCCGGAGAATACAATTTCAGTATCGACCACGTCGTAACCATGAACCGCCTGCGGGCGAAGCGACGGCAACTTGTGAGCGAAGCCAGTGGCGCGAACCTGTACCGGCTTGAGCCGAACAATTTGCATGAGCGCGTCGGCCATGTGCACGGTGAGGAATGAGACGGGCGTGTTTTTTTCGGCAAAATCCGGTGACGCAAAGAATCGAGGATCATGATTTGGATCGGCAACCAGGAGCTTATCCAACATGTAGAAAACGCCCGCCTGAAATACGCCGTAACGGCCGGTTTTGAATCGCGCCTCAGCCTCTTTCAGGCGCGGGTCATCCCGTTTATGAAAATCGACGCCAAGAAACCGGCCGGTTTTCCTGGCCGCCTGGATCATGGCGTGGGCATCCCGGACAGTGGCTGCAGTGGGTTTAGGTACGACCACGTCCAGTCCAGCTTCCAGAGCGGCGACCGTCGGGCCAAAGTGCAGATGGTCCGGCGTGTTTACCTGGACGGCATCGAGTTGAACCGTCGCGAGCATTTCCTGGTACGAGGCAAATCGGCGCGCCGGCGGCAGGCCCGCCAACTCACCAAACCAATTCCGGAACTGCTCATTAGGCTCAGCCACTGCAGCGATTTCAAAGAGGCCTGAATAGGCACTGCGGAAATAAAGATATTGGTAGATTTCGCGCACGACAGCGCCGGCGCCAATGATGCCCAGGCGGAGCTTGGAGTTCATGAAATCAATCTGCAATCTATCCGACGACGATCGTTCCGGTTTGCATCAGTACGAAAAGCGCCAGGAACTCAGCCGCCTGAATGATTTCGTGCAACTCGATTTGTTCCTGATCGGAATGCGCCCAGGCGAGTTGACCGGGACCGAACGTCAGCACAGGCATGTCCGGGTACTCAGTGGCGAAAAGGCGCGCATCGCAGGAGACAGTCCAACCCAGCACCGGTTCGTTGTTCATCAAACGGCATAACCGAGCTGCGGCAAGCGCCCGATGCATCGTGTCCGAATTCGGATCGCCAGCGAAGGCCGCGTTGTGAAGTTTCTCATAGGTCATTTCCACAACCTGATCGCCTTTCTCCGGACGATCAAGCCGCCGCAGATAGTTTTCGGCTCCGCGTTGGGCGGCCAGCCGCAGGCGTTCCATTACTTCTTCGATGCGGTGAGTCGGGACGAAGCCTTGCCCGCCTTCGGCGTTCAGTTCCGCGGTGCCTGCGGGCGGCGCATCAGCGTTTGCTGCCAGTTCGATTCGGACCGGTCCGCCCGCCAGCGATTCCAACCTGGCCTTCGAAACCACGAGGCTCCTGACCAAATGCGCCATTTTCGTGATGGCGCCATCGCGTTCGCGGATAGCGCCCATATGTCCGGTGGCGCCATGCACTGCGACTCGCACGGTGTTGCCTTGGAGTCTCAGGTCATAATGACGGGAGATCAGCGGCTTCCTGGTGTGGGGTTCCACAACCTTTGTCTTATCACCGTAAATGCCAATATAACCCGCCAAGCCGAAATCGAGGCAATCGCGCACAAGATATTCGAGCGCTTTATCGGGCGGTCCCGCACATGCGATTACAAAGGCGACCTCACCGCAAATCCGGCTGGGATGTTCTCCGAAAGGACCAATGATGCCATGGCAGGTTTGGACTGGGCGTTGAGGGAACAGATCCTGGCGGCTCTCCGCCCGCAATGCCAATCCTTCCTTCTCCATCTCCTCATTGATGAAAGCGTAAAGCTCGAGCGGCGACACACCCGGCAAAGGCGACAGCCGGGCGCGATACCAGACCGCGCCGCGGTTGGCGGGATGGATTTTCAATCCAGTGCACTCGCACACCAGAATGCTGTCGTAGAGACTTTTTAGTTGCCGATCCAGCGCGAGCGAAAGCGAACCGTTGCCGCCTGTTTCCTCTTCCACCACAAACATCGCCGCCAAATTCCGGTTGCACGTGATGCCGGCTTCGTCGAGCAGTTCGGCCGTCAGTTTCAACGCCGCAACAACGCTGACCACCGGTCCCTTGTCGTCGCAGGCACCGCGGCCGAAGATCGAGCCACCTTTTGAGTACGGTGGAAAATAGGGGGCCACAACGTCGAGGTGCGCATTTAGCGCGAGCGATTGGCCGAGCTTGGAACGTTGCATGCCCGGCAAGACATAAACCAGATTGGCTCGGTTTGTGTAGGCCTTTTCTGCGGAAAGGCCTTCCGGCCGTTCAGGCGTTTTGGTGAAATGGAGCAATGAGTAAGCGGGATGGTCCTGAATTGCGGGGCAAACAGGGCGCCGCTCCAGTCGTGCGTCAGGCAGAGCCAATGCCTGCAGCTCGCGTTCCAAAATCCGAAAGCAGGCGTCCTCGGCGGCCCGCATTTGGCTCACATCCGATTTGGGCGTGGTATCTATCCGGCAGAGTTCGAGCAGCAGCTCTCGAACGTAGCGGAGGAAGGCAGGGGAGCGCGCGCGCCCTCGCAACCTGCCCAGCCAGCGGCGACCGGAATCGCCTGTCTGCTGTCGCCGCGGCGTCAGCCGCTTTCGAGGCGTTGCCATGCGCCGCGGAAGCTAACAACCAGATTCGGGGTGTCAAGCGGCAGGGTTATTCACACGGGTTATCACCAGTTTATTCACTTGAGCGACCGTCGAGCCAAAGCTGCGAATGAAGCGCATAAAACCTTAGCTTATGGGTACCATTCCCAATCCTCACACAATAGAAAGTTGGGCAGGGTGAGGCAAAAGCAGCCGCTTTGCCGACTGTCAATTCAGAAGCGCCAGAGTTGTTCACGTGTTGTTCACCGGAGCGTTGCGGCGTCATGTAAAAATCCGCAATTGCACTTGCCAATGAAGGAGACGATGTTCATATTCGCCGCACAAAACTGAAAATTTTTTATGGCTGACGTCGCAAATAAATATCCGGAAAACACGGCGGGAAAGTACTACGTGGACAACCAATGCATTGATTGCGACCTGTGCCGCGAGACGCCGCCGGATAATTTCAAACGCAACGAGGACGGCGGCTATTCATATGTTTACAAACAGCCGGAGTCGCCTGAGGAAGAAGCCCGTTGCAAGGAAGCCAAGGAAGGCTGCCCGGTGGAAGCCATCGGCGATAATGGGGCATAGTCCAAGCCGTTTGTCTTTGGCCCGCGGCCGAACGCTGCGGGCTTTTTTTATGCCTCATGGCTTGCGCTTCCCTAGCGTCTTCATCACTTCGCCGTGAGCGAGGACCACATCGGGGTCCCGCTGTAGCGCATCGAAGTAATGGCGGGGAAAACTCTCGCTGTTTTCTGACGGCGCGAGCAACGAGCGGGTTTGCTTGGAGGTGGCCTCGATGATCGACGGTGTCAGCGGTTCGTTGGCGTCGAGCGCCTCGTCAATGGAGATGATGAGTTGCGATAGCGGTTGCAGCCAGGCAAACCAGGGATCTTCCGTGAGCAATTTGAGGAAATGGTTCGGTGACGGGATGGTGCCGACGGTTTTCTCGTAGGTGACCCGCTCGGACTCGACCAGCGCTTTGTGCAGCACAAGCAGCGCATGCCGGACGTCCTCGAGGCGTTTTTGGAGCGGATCGGTCATCGCTGGGAGCAACGTCGTTGGTTTTGCCTGCGAGTCAATGGACAAGACCGAGAAAAAGTCAATTGCCAGGGCATTAGATTCCGCATTACTGGGTATTCAACCGCATCCCAGCGTGGCGATTTTGAGCTTAATTTGACAGGTCGGCGTTTCTGCCGGCTGTTAAAGACACCGAACAACAGTGGCTAACGGCACCCGATCACATCCCAGCCCCGGCGCTTCGACCTTGCTGACGTTGTTGATTGTGGTCGTGGTACTGCACTTCGCCCGCACGGTACTCATTCCGCTATCGCTGGCGATCTTGTTGGCATTCCTGCTCGGTCCGTTAGTCATACGTTTGCGACACTGGGGCTGGGGACGAGTTCCGGCGGCGGTAACGGCCGTATTGGTTTCGTTTATCATGCTCGGGGCTATCGGCATGCTGATGGCCTCGCAACTTTCCGATCTGGCACACAAGCTCCCGGAATATCAGCACAACATTCACCGGAAGGTGGAGAAGATCCGCACCTCCGGCGGTGGACTGGTAAGTCGGGTGACCGGCTGGATGCGCAATTTCAGTGAGGAACTCAACCCGCCGGCTCCGCCAGCCGACGGGAATCAATCACCTAACGAACGGCCCGTGCCGGTCGAGATTCGCCGGATGCCGTTTTCGCCGATCGAGCTCGTTCAGAAAATCATGGGCTCGCTGCTGGAGATCGTGCTGACCGCAGGGATCGTGATCGTTTTCGTCTTGTTCATGCTGGTGGAGCGGGAAGATTTGAGGGATCGGTTGATCCGCCTTGGGGGCGCGCGGCGGGTGAATCTCACCACGAAAGTGCTGGATGACGCCGCCGAGCGAGTAAGCCGTTACCTGTTGGCGCAATTGGTGGTTAATGTGACCTTCGGGATCCTGGCGGGCATTGGACTGTATTTTGTTGGTGTCCCGAATCCTGTGTTGTGGGGGATATTGGCGGCGTTGTTTCGGTACATTCCGTACCTGGGCATCTGGGTGGCGGCCACGATGCCGGCGGCGGTAGCGTTTGCGGTTGAGCCGGGTTGGGCCAAGATACCGGAAGTGGCGGGCCTGTATGTTGGCATCGATTTGCTCATGTACAACCTTGCCGAACCGCTTTTGTATGGCTCGTCAACCGGAGTTTCGCCATTGGCCATACTGGTCGCCGCGGTGTTTTGGACCTGGCTTTGGGGGCCGGTCGGTCTGCTATTGGCGACTCCGTTGACGGTGTGCGTGGTCGTCATTGGCCGGCACGTTCCGAACCTCGGGTTCCTGCGAGTACTCCTGAGTGATGAACCGGCGTTGCCGGCCCAAACGCGATTTTACCAGCGGCTGCTGGCAATGGATCTCGAGGAAGCCACGGAAGTCGCGGAGGAATTTCTGGAGGGCAAGACGCTCGAGGATTTATTCGACCAGGTCATTATCCCGGCGCTCAGCCTGGCGGAAGAAGATCGCCACGAGGGCAAACTCGATGAAGCCCAGCGCCGGTCCATTTTTCAGAACGCGCGCATTCTGCTGGAGGACGTTGTAGAACGCGCCCCCGAGCTCTGTGAGGGAAATCATGTCCGCAAAGCGCAAACCGCCGGGAAAGAGACATTGGAACCCAAGGTGATCACCGCTGAGGCAGCAGCGAATGTTATCTGCATCCCGGCGCGAGATGAGGCCGATGAACTGGCTGCCATAATGCTGGCCGAGTTGCTGAAGCAACGCGGCATCAGGGCCCAGGCCCTCTCCGCCGGTGCGCTTGCCAGCGAGTCGCTCGAAAAGGTCGAGCAGGCGCACCCCAAAGTGGCTGCTGTGACCACGGTGCCGCCGTTTGGGTACCTGCACGCCCGTTATCTTTGCCGCAGACTCCACACACAGTTCAAGGGGCTCAAACTGGTTGGCGCGGTTTTGACCGAAGGCGATGTCAATCAAGTCAAACAGCGTCAGCCGCCGTTGGATGCCGACGAACTGGCATCCAGTCTCCACCAGGTCGTGGCGCATGTCCTGGCGTTGTTGCCGCTCCATCCGCAACCGGCTGAACGGTCGAACCATCCTCTGCATGAAGCAGCCTGAAATCCCACCACTGGCGGAATCCAGCAGCCCGCCCGATTCGGCCCGTGTGGCCGGGCTGCGATATGTCAGCGATAACATGCCGGGGATCGTCCGTGAAAAGTCGGGAATGGGATTCCGTTACCGCTATCCGACCGGCGAATTGGTCCGCGAGGAACCCGTGCTGAAACGAATCCGTTCATCGGCGATTCCGCCCGCGTGGCAGCAGGTTTGGATTTGCCCCGACCCGGCTGGCCATCTGCAGGCAACGGGCCGTGATGCGCGCGGGCGCAAGCAAAACCGGTATCATCCACGATGGCGCGAGATTCGCGACGAAACGAAATATGCCCGCATGGTTGCCTTTGGCCGGGTTTTGCCGCGGATTCGCAAGCGCGTGAAAAAAGACCTTGCCCAACCCGGACTGCCGCGGACCAAAGTCCTCGCCACTGTTGTGCGGTTGCTGGAAGTCAGTCTGATTCGCGTGGGCAACGACGAATACGCGCGCGAAAACGATTCCTTTGGCCTGACCACGATGCGAGATCGCCATGTGAAAACCCGCGGCTCGACTTTGCGATTCCATTTCCGGGGCAAAGGCGGCAAGTGGCACGAGGTTGATATCGACGACCGCCGCTTGGCGAAAATCGTGAAGAATAGCCAGGAACTCCCCGGTCAGGAACTGTTTCAGTATATCGACGATGATGGCCAGCGAAAAGCCATCGGCTCCGAGGACGTGAACGAGTACATCCGCGAAATCGCCGGGGCAGAATTCTCGGCCAAGGATTTTCGCACTTGGGCCGGGACGGTGCTGGCCGCCCTGGCATTGCGGCAGTTCCAGAAATTTGATTCGCAGGCTCAGGCAAAGAGGAACATTGTTCAGGCCATTGAGGCTGTGGCTGAGCGCCTGGGCAATACCGCGGCCATTTGCCGAAAATGCTATGTCCATCCCGAAGTCTTAGGTGCATACCTGGATGGCACGCTGGTTCAAACGCTGAAACGGCGCGCGCAAAATCAGATGGACGAGAATCTCACACGCTTGCGTCCCGAAGAAGCTGCCGTTCTCGCCCTTCTGCAACAACGATTGGCAAATGAGGAGATGCGGCTGGCCGATACTTTAAAAAAGAGCCTGCGTCGCCTCAGGTAGGTATCAACCCTATAGGTTTGAGAATGCGAGGCAGCCTAATCTTTAAGCAAAATCACTATGTCCAATCAGTCGCTTTTTCTGCTGGTCGAAGACAACCCGGATCACGCGATGCTGTTGCAGCGCGCGTTCAGAAAAGCCAAAGTATTGAACCCGCTGCAAGTGGTTGGCACGGGTGAGGAAGCAGTTCAATACCTGTCCGGGGAGGGGAAATACGGCGATAGGACAAAGTTCCCGATGCCGAAAGTTGTTCTGCTGGATCTCAAAATGCCAGGGATGGATGGATTCGCTGTCCTCAAATGGATTCGCCAACAAGCGGCTCTCACCACAATGCGGGTTGTTGTCCTTACCACTTCCGATGAGGCACGCGACATCGATTTGGCGTATAAGCTTGGGGCCAATTCATTTTTGGTGAAGCCTTCGGATTTTGAGCGTTTCGTTGAGGTCACCCAGGCTTTGAGCGGCTATTGGCTCTGGCTGGATCGCGCGCCGATTTCTAGCCCTCTGCTTCCCGCGATGGTTGCTGATGCGGCGGTTATCAGACGCTCTCCGCCAGGGCTGGCAAGGTAGCGAGCCGTCGCCTTACTCCCGGGGATTCCCCGGGGCCGAGTTCCTGATTTCTCCGGGGATTGCGATCGTGGAACCTCCCGATTGTTGCAACTGTACTATCGACCTACTGTGGGGCATAAACAAAGCCGAAGTTATGATGCTGAATGCGCTCTCCAAAAGCTCCCGCCCCGGGACGAACAGAACTGCCACCTCTGCGCCTGCGGTTGCTACGCAGCCAGCTGCAAACCCCGGCCCCGCCAAGACAACCGGCAAGCCGCCGGTGCGTGTCCTCCTGGCCGATGATCATCCGGTTGTGCGCAAAGGCATGATGTCTTGCCTGTCCGGCCGGGAACAAATTCAGATCGTGGGAGAAGCGGCCGATGGCCAGGAAGCGTTGCGGAAAGCCAAAGAACTGGTTCCGGATTTGGTGCTCATGGACATGGACATGCCACGGATGAACGGGTTGACAGCTGCAGAAATGCTCCGCCGCGAGAATCCCGCAATCAAGGTGCTTATCCTTTCAATGCACAATCAAACGGACTACGTCTTGCGCATCCTCAATTGCGGCGCCCGCGGCTATGTTTTGAAAGGAGCATCGACGGAGGAATTGCTGAGCGCCATTGAAACCGTGCAAGGGGGACAGACCTGTTTCAGTCCGGACGTTGCCCGCGTAGCCCTGAACCAGTACGTCAATGGACCCGGCGAAGGCCCGCAGGTTGGCCAGATCAGCAATCGCGAGCGCGAAGTCGTGATCGCCATAGCTGAAGGATTGAGCAACAAAGAAATTGCCTGCCGCCTGAACGTTGGGGTCCGCACCGTGGAAACACACCGCGAACGCGCCATGCGCAAGCTCAATATCCATAGCGTCGCCGGCTTGACGCGCTTTGCCATTCAGAAGGGCCTGATTCCGCTGCCCGCCAGCCAGGTTGTTCAAAACTGAAGCTATTCTGAATCCGCCTCACGCGGAGCAGATTCATCGCCCGTGTCGCCTGGCGGTTTTACGGGCAAGGCCTTGGTCACGGCCTGCAATACGTCGTCGATAGAAAACGGTTTTTGGAGGATTTGGATCGCTCCCAACTTCCTGGCGATCGATAGCATTGTCCCGGCGATGGCCCGGCCGGACATGGCAATAATTGCCGGCCTGGGGTAGCGCTGATCCAATTCGTGAATCGTTTCCAGCCCATCCTGGTTGGGCATATATAGATCGGTGATCACCAGGTCAGCCGGCTGCGCGCGATAGGCATTCAAGCCTTCCCGCCCGTCTGCAGCCAACGCGACTTCGTAACCGGCAGATTTCAAACTCCACCCCAACACCGCCCGGATATCCGGGTCATCATCGATTATCAGTATTTTCGACATTTGAACTTTCCGGTCGACGGCTTTGTTGTCCCGGCCTTCGACGTCTACATTGATTCCTGGGGGTATATACGGACGAAGAAACACGAATCTTACAAAAATCTGCGAAAATCTTTAAGACTACCT
The DNA here is from genome assembly GCA_964623885.1 of uncultured Verrucomicrobiota bacterium. Classification (GTDB taxonomy): domain Bacteria; phylum Verrucomicrobiota; class Verrucomicrobiia; order Limisphaerales; family UBA8199; genus CAZUVM01. The sequence goes on along the minus strand of CAZUVM010000225.1, from coordinate 14,153 downwards.
CTAAAATGCCGGAACCATTTTGCCCCGCCGCTCCTCAAAACTAAATGACCAGGCTTTAAGGCCGTGAAATGGATTAAATTAGTTTTTCGCTTTTAATGCTGTTGTGATATGGTTTTACTTACGCAGGAAGCATTACCGGGTTCGGAAAACGAAAAATGAAGCAACAAATCTGCATTTGCTGCGGCGAATTGATTCCGCCGGAGGCCGAACGCCGGCCGGAGAATCCCAATGTTTGTCCCTCGTGCTTGGCTTTGGCCAGTCAGCTCGCCGAGCCCTCCATTGCTCCAGTCCCATTGCCACCGCGTCCGGGGGACCAAACTAACGTGCGTACCAATCCCGGTTAAGACGATCGGCTTTCGAGGCTGCCCGGATGACGCTCGTGGCGAGTTAGTCCGAAAGGCTTTCTCAGCGGGCCCAGGACTGCAAGAAGACGGAGCGGTCTTCCGGTTGGCCGTGATTGCAGCGTTGCTGCGACCACTGAATTCTGTTGCAAATCGATGTGCGTGGGTGCACAAAAAGGCTCAATGATGCCCGACGGGGACCGGTTCGGTAGTACGGGCTTTTGGATCGAAATGGAAGCCGTCGCTTGCGGGAATGCTTTGTTTTATGGCTCACTTACCGCCCCAATTTGGCAAGGTTTGAATCCCACTAAGGTGGCTTGAATGAATAATGGGAAGCCCATCATGAAGGACGCCCCGACGCGCGCTCGTGAATTTGTTCGAGGCGTCGACGCGAGCGGGTGGCGCTACGCGGAGCCTGCGGCAGCAGGAGTTGAAACGGCGCTGCAGGCCTGTCGGGTGCGCGCACTATATGATTCGGCACCCGTCGGTTACGTCACGCTGGACCGCAACGGCGGCATTCGGAATATCAATCTCACGGGCGCCAAGATCCTCGTGCGCCTCCGTAGGGCACTTGTCGGCAGCATTCTCTTGCCAATCGTGGCTCCGTACGATCGACGAAAGTACCTGAATTATCTTTCCCAGTTGCGGCAGCATTCGATTTCGCTCACGACCGAACTGCATTTCCTGAGGAAAGGCGGCGAGGATATGTTGCTGCAGCTTGTTAGTGAATCGACGGTCGCCAGCGACGGTGAGGGGGACGAAATCCGCACCGTGTTCTCGGACGTTACTGAGCAGCGACGCACGGAAGCGGAACTGGCGGAAAGCCGCGCAGAATTGGCCGCCATCACCGCGTCCGCGATGGACGCGATCATCTCGCTAAACGCGGACCAGCGGATCGTGCATTTTAACAGCGCTGCTGAGAAAATGTTCTGCTGTGGCGCCGGGGACGCGATTGGGCAGCCGTTGGCGAAGTTCATCCCCAGACGCTTCCATGCGGCCAACGAACAGTTGTTGGAACGTTTCGAAGCCTCTGTTGTATGCTGGCGGCCCAGCGTTCTTGAAGAGATTTGGGGGATGCGCGCCAATGGCGAAGAGTTCCCGATCGAAGCCTCGATTTCTCAGACCGAGGTCGGCGGCAAAACCCGGTTGATCCTCACGATGCGTGACATTACGGAGCGCAAAAGGGCGGAACAAGAGATCCAGCAGCTCAATGAGCAGTTGGAACAGCGGGCTCGGGACCGCACGGGTCAATTGGAAACGGCGAACCTCGAACTGCACAGTGAAGTGCTGCAGCGGAAGCACCTGCAAAAGCAATTGCTGCAAATCAGCGAACGCGAGCAACAACGCATCGGCCAGGATCTCCATGACGGCATCGGTCAGCAGTTAACCGGCGTGATGCTGCTGAATGACACGCTGCTAAAGCGATTGGCCCAGGTTTCGCCGGCGGAAGCTCCGGATGCCCGGCGCCTCTCGGAATTAGTGTCTGAAGCCCGAGTCCAGTTGAATCAACTAGCACGTGGTCTTCAGCCAGTGCCCGCTACCCCAAACGGCCTGATGACCGCTTTGGGGAATCTCGCAAAACGGGTGTCTGACTTGCACTGCGTGGATTGCCGGCTCCGTTGCCCCGACGCCGTATTGGTCGACGACAACCTGGTAGCCACTCACTTGTTTCGGATCGCCCAGGAAGCAGTCCACAACGCCGTTCGCCATAGTAACTGCAAGCGGATCGTCCTTAAGCTGATTGCGCGCGACGGGTCGCTGCGTCTTTCCATCCAGGATGACGGTTCCGGTCTGCCGCGGAATAACCCTAATGACAGCGGAGGATTGGGGCTTCACATTATGCGTTCACGCTGTGAAGCGATTGGCGGCCAGTTAATGTTCCGTAAGGTCCGACCCCACGGCACTCGGGTTGAATGCTGCGTGCCAATGGCCGCACGTGTGGCAGACTCATACCAGGATTTAGTGGTCAAGAATCTGACTAGCTGAACGAAGGAGGAGCTACGCAAACATCAAAATCGAATCCAGACGTTTCCGCAACCAAACGGAATGTAATGCTCATCGATGATCACCCGGTGGTCCTTGAAGGCCTGGCGCGGCGCATCAACAGTGAAGATGACCTGGTGGTCTGCGCCGAAGCCCAAACGCCATCGGCTGCTCTTACAGCGATCCAGGATGTTAAACCGGATGTGGTCGTCATGGACCTGGCGTTCCCGGAGGGCCACGGGCTCGAACTGATCAAGGATCTTCGCGCCCGGCAGGTCCGCGCGCCCATTCTCGTTTTCAGCATGTTTGAAGACCCGACTTATGCCATGCGCGCCCTCAAAGCCGGGGCCCAGGGCTATCTCACCAAACACGAATCCTCCGACCAACTGGTGAGCGGCATCCGCGCCGTTTTGAATGGCGATTACGCATTCAGCCCGGATTTATCAAGGCAGCTCCTGGGGTCATCACTCAAGCCCCCGAATCCCCCTACCGACCCGCGCGATTGCCTGGGCGATCGTGAGTTGGAGGTCTTTGAACTGTTGGGCCGGGGCATCGGCACTCGCCAGATCGCCGCCCGACTGGGTCGAAGCATCAAAACGATCGAAACTTACCGAGCTCGTATCAAACGAAAGCTGCGATTGAAGGACTCCAGTACCCTGATGCGCGAAGCCGTCCGCTGGGTCGAGACGCGAAAGTGGTAGCCTTCCAGGGTCGTCACAGATTCCGGGTACCAATCGGGGTTAAGATTTGGAATGGAGCGTAAGAGGCTTGCCGTCCGGTGTGACGACGTCAACACTATCCTGGCGGATTTTCACAACCTTGTATCCCCTGACGCGATCGCCTTCGAAAACCAGGTTTTGATCGAGTTGCGCGCTGGGCATGCCCGGATTCCAAATGATGTTCTTTAAATGTGGCGGTCCGGTCGGCTGCAGCGGGGCGGGAGCAGCGGTGCTCGTTCCGGCAATGGACGATGAGGCCGTCGAAATTGCACCAGGCGCTACCGCGCGGCTTTGCTTCAATTCCGCCAGCATCTTCTGCCATACGGGTGACGAATCCACTGCGATACGCTGTTTTAAACGGTCGCTGGCCCAGTTCGCGCGATCGATCTTGATTAAGCAACGGATGAAATCTTCGAAGTAGTCGGGCGGGAAGTCGCCCACCGAGTAGCCTCCCGAGGCGATGCACTGGGAATAGTGAGCGGCTGCCTGCCAGGCGTCACCGCTGTGCGATTCAGCGAAAGCCAATTCGAGAGCTACCCAGCCCTGTTTGAGGGATGTGGGACCGCGGCTTTTCAAATAATTGACGATTTCCTCAGGATGGCCGCGCCGGTACTCGCACCTGGCAAATGCCGCAAGGATCTGCGGAAGAAAGCGGCACTCCATTGCCATTTGCAGAGCCGCAGCGCTTTTATCCAGATCTTTCTTGCCGGAGTAGTATTCTCCAACGCCAAGAAAACCCATCGCCTGGCGATCCCGCTCCCGCAGGCCGGTCAGCGCTTGCGGATTGGCTGGCAAATGAGCTGTGTCCGGAGCAAAACTTACCTTGCTGAGCCACTGTTGCAGCACTTCCGGCCCAAGCGCGGTATTGGTATTAATCCAAGCGACTGCCAGGTAAGCATAGTTTGATGAGCAAAGGGCCAGGGTCTGCATCCGAATCATCTGTTCTTCGTCACCGGACATCGTTTCAAACGTGATGCCTTGCAGTTTGCCGTTTATGACGCGCTCCGGGCGATAGAGCATATCGCGCGTAGGCAATTCGCCCAGCCAGACCATGGCGTTGAGCAAGACATCGGGATCCACGTCCTGTCCCATAGTGCTGAACGGCACCACTGCGATACCGCCCTGGTTGCGCGTATAAGCAACGTATTCGGCCAGGCCGATATAAGGATCGTGCGCGTCCGGAATCCAGTCGCCATCGCCAAGGTCAATGCGGTAGCCGTATGACGAAGCGAAGGTGCGCGGGATATCGGCATCCTTTAGCAACGGTCGGTTGCGGGCGTGCTCAAAAAATTCCAGGAGCACCGGAAAACCTGTCGGGCCGCCGACATCCAGAAGTTCGGGATGATCATACGGAACCATCAACTCCATTTGGTAAACAACCCCGTTAAACTGAGCGATCCAGTGCCGCACGCGTAACAGCTTCTTTTTACGAGGCTGGACATATTCGGTTTGCGTGCCTTCGACGCCTGCGAGACTCCGGATGGCTTCGTTGAGAACCTTGAAGTTAGCGTTCGCTTCCCGATTATAACGCAGGATTTTGGCAAGCGTCGCCGGGTCCGCATCGGCAGCGGCCTCGACTTGCTCGAATGAGATGGCAAGTACCGCTGGCACACTCCGATGCACCAGCACGGTGCGCTGGTATTCCTTCGGGTCTATCGGCCTGCGACTCGGCTTGCGCGGTTCCGAGTACACTTCCCAATCCCGGCCCCCGTACGTGAAGGTGGCTTTGAAAGCCGGGCGCGGCTCCTCGATGGCTCCGGGGACTTTGCCTGGGTTAAAGGCTTCGAAAGTATTCGGTTCTAGCCGCGTGCCGGTGGCGTTGACCTTTGTGTAGCCGTTTGCGATGTCGACCGATGAAACTGCCAAGGCAACGAACAGCACAATATGCAGCAAGACCCGTCGTTTCATTCGGAACTTTTTAGCATTCCTTGTGCCAGAATCCCTCTTTTTGCAGGAGCGCGAGCGGTCCCCGCTCGCAGCGGCTGGGATGGAGTCTCGGTGTTTCCCGTTTCCATTCGCGTTCGTTTGCGTTTATTGCCGGTTTTCAATTGCATCGCTTGCTGTCACGCATTGCCTCTACACGCGACCCATTGCAAAAATGGTTTCGAATTGTAATTGATCGCCAGCGCGCACCATGCAACAAGTCGCTCGTGAAATGTGTATTTTTCGGCCGCGAGTCGTTGCTGGAACATCATCTCGTTGTCGCCGGCTGTTCTTTCGCATCTGCAATTGGCTCACCGGTTGTTCTTTCCACGCCTCTTCTCCGCGCCCGCTCGGCGCAAGTCTGCAGTTGAGCGGTTCCGCTGATTCATGTTATCAGAGTGCCTTTGATGTGTAGCTTGTGGCGCCGGCCGCGCGTCCGATTTTGCGGCCTATTGACGGTCTTCCTGTTCGGCAGCAGCCTGGCGGCCGTCCTGGCTGGAGATCGCCTGGACGAAATCAAGACCCGCGGAGTTCTGCTCTGGGGCGCGGACGCGGAGGGCGGCGCGCCCTACGTGTATCCCGATCCGCAAAAGCCCGAGCAGCTGATTGGGTTTGAGTACGACTTGGCCGAGGCGCTGGCCAACCGACTCGGCGTGAAGGCGCAGATGGTTCAAAACCAATGGGACCAACTCATCCCCGCGCTCGAGCGAGGCAACTTCGATATCGTGCTGAACGGCTTGGAACTGACTCCTGAAAATCAGCAACGGATCAATTTGTCGAATCCCTACTACGCTTATGCTCAGCAAATCGTCGCGCGCAAGGACACTGAAGGCATTTTGCGTCTGCAAGATTTGAAAGGCCGGCGCGTCGGGGTGCTCTCCTCTTCCGTCGCTCAGCGCCTGTTAGATAACCTCGGAGGCACTGATTCACGGATCTATCCGGGAAACGTGGAAAGCTTTCGCGACCTCAAGGCTCACCGGCTGGACGCGGTCCTGCTCGACCTGCCCATTGCATTGCACTATGCGCGGCCTGACCCGGACCTGAAGTTATCAGGTGAACCGTTTGCTCAAGGTTATTATGCGATTGGTGTGCGCAAGCAGGATGGCAGACTACTGGCCGCTTTGAATTCCGCCATAAATCAACTCGCGAACGACGGCACACTCGAGCGCATTTACCGCAAATACGGTCTCTGGGACGAGCGGCAACAACGGCTCAAGGACTACCACCCCGTTCCCTTCCAGGTGCAGCAGTCCGTTTCAACGTTGCGCGAGTGGCCGAAATATCTGCCTTTGCTTCTCCGCGGTGCGGTCACCACTATAGAATTATCCGTGCTCGCTATGGCTTTGGCAGTCGTAGCCGGCCTGGTTGTTGTGCTCATCCGGCTTTACGGGCCGGCCCCGTTATCGTGGCTAGCCAAGGCCTATGTGGAAGTCATTCGTGGCACGCCGCTGCTGATCCAGCTTTTTCTGATCTACTATGGTTTGCCGGAGCTCGGGATCCGGCTCAACGCTTTCGTTGCCGCCATTCTGGGCCTTGGCTTGAATTACGCCGCGAGCGAGGCGGAAAATTATCGCGCCGGCATCCAGGCCATTGCCCATGGACAAACCGAAGCCGCCTTTGCCTTGGGAATGAGTCGACCCCAGGCCCTCCGCCACGTGGTTCTGCCCCAGGCGCTGCGCGTGGTAATTCCACCCGTCACCAACGATTTCATCGCCATGTTCAAGGATTCGTCCATCGTCTCGGTGATTACCATGGTCGAACTGACGAAGGTTTATGGAATGCTGGCGAACTCGACCTACGATTATATTGGATTGGGACTCATGACCGCCGCGATTTACTTTGGCTTGAGCTATCCCGCGTCTATTCTCGCCAATCGTCTGGAGAAAAAGCTGAGCCATGCATAATGATTTGTCCTTTGATATTGCGGAGCCTGCTGCTTACTAGAACTAAAAATGATCACTGTCGAAAATCTCGTTAAATCCTACAGCTCGAACACTGTCCTGCACGGCATCGATCACGAGCAGGCTCGTGGTGAAGCCGTCGTGCTCATTGGCCCAAGCGGTTGCGGCAAAAGCACCTTCCTGCGCTGCCTTAACCAACTGGAGATTGCCGATGCCGGCAGGATCACCATCGACGGTGTAACAATTGAAGGCGGCAAGGCGCCTCAAAGTCCCGAAGCAAAGGAAAGACAGCGTCAGCTACGAATGCGCGCAGGAATGGTGTTTCAGTCGTTCAACCTCTTTCCGCATTTGACGGTGCTGCAGAACGTGACCACCGGCCCCGTCGTCGTCAAAGGTATTGCGGCTGAAAAAGCCGAAGCCGACGCGCGTTGTTTGCTCGCCAAAGTGGGATTGCAGAACAAAGCCGAAGCTTATCCCAGCCAGCTCTCCGGCGGCCAGCAACAGCGGGTGGCGATTGCCCGCGCGCTGGCAATGGAACCGCTGGTCATGCTTTTCGACGAACCCACCAGTGCGTTGGATCCGGAGCTGCGTGAAGAAGTCCTTCGCGTGATGCGCCAACTCGTCGAGGAAGGCATGACCATGATCGTGGTTACCCACGAAATGCAGTTTGCGCGCGACATGGCCAATCGGGTTCTATTCTTCGATCACGGCTGCGTCGCCGAGTCCGGCCCGCCTGACGAGATCTTCTCATCGCCGCGGAACGAGCGCACCCGCGAATTCCTGCGCGCGGTGGCTACCAGGTAAGGCCATTGCTCTAGCGGTGATGAAGGCCGAAGGGCCGAAACCCGAAGGCCGAAAGAAGACCGAATGGCGAAGCCCGAAAAACAACGGGCTCAGACTGTGTTCGGAATTCGGATTTCGGCCTTGTTTCGGCCTCGGCCTTCGAAATTCGGTCTTTAATCCTGCCTGCCCACTTTTGCAACAGCTCTTAACCGTAACGATGCAGTCGTCTTTGGGGAGCGCGCCCGCCCCGGGCGCTGGCAACCGGCGCCCTCGCCGGTTGGTTGGCGTTGGCCCAAGCTCACCAAATGGTGAGCAGAAATCGAGAAGCAGGAATGCGGTTGGCGAGGGCGCCAACCGCTGCGCCCGAAGGCGGGCGCGCTCCCTTCTACTGAATCGTTACGGCTTAATTGACTATGCCAGTGTTCACCTTTGTGGCAGGAGCGCTCGCGATGGTTCCATCGCCAGCGCGGGGGCCGGCACGGAAGCGGCAGAAACTGCTGCGCCGCCACCCGTGCCGGCCGTATCCCCCATCAAATTCTGCGACACCTTTTGATAGTGCAGATAAACAAGGCTCTCAGGATCTTTCCTGTGCCTGGACCCGCATCAGCCGCTTGCGCTCAAAGCAAGCGCCGGCTTGTTTCTGTGTCCAGAGCCCTTTGAAGGCACGCCGCGGCCTGTGCGGATTTGCAATCGGGGCCGAACCCTGATCGGCTGCTGCAAGCACAGCGCCGACCACCGCCGCGGCCTTTGTCAGGCCATTTACGGTTGCGCTTCCAGGCTCCCGCTGAAGGTTATATTGATGGATCTCGTTCATCGCACTCACTGCGCCACTCGCAGAATCAGACTTAGCGCGCGGCTGAAAAATTTCGGCAATGGGATGAATTTGGCTCAGCGCGTGACCAGGCGGTCCACAGCGGGGATGAACATCACAGCAACCGGCGTGACATCCCGCCGCTTTGCCGTAAGCTGGCAAAGTGCGTGAAACCATTATGGATCCTGTTCCGTCCGTTACCACCAATATGGACGTGATTCACGCAAGCCCTGTCTCGGTCGAAAGCGCTCCGGCTGCCAACGGACGTGGTTGGCGGTTCTCGAGTTTTTGGTGGCTGGTTACCGCATTTTGGCTTTTTATCGCGCTGGCATCCGCGCTGGAGATGGCGTTGCTCCAGGCCGCCGATCTTCGTCAGGCGCTAATCGCTGCTCTGGTCCGCCTCGCGCCCTGGATCCTGTTGACCCCGCTCATCGTCTGGACTTCCTCGACTTACACCCTGGAACGAGGCGCTTGGAAGCGCTCGCTACCAGTCCACCTGGCGGTTTGCGCACTGAGCTTCGCGGTGGTGGGGGTCTTTGCCTGGCTAAGCCCCCCATCGCCCGCGTTGGGCCGGCAGGATCCGACCGAGCTGCGTCGCTCGGACCGCGAACCACGCACAACCGCCTTTGTTATTCTCCGGCGCATTACTTATCAAATGCCAATCTTTTGGGGGTTGGTAGGGGTCGCCCACGCGCTACGTTTCTACGAGCGCACCAAAGCGCGTGAGCGCCGCGAGGCTGAGCTGGAAGCTCGACTGGTTCAGGCCCGCTTGCAGGCACTTCGCATGCAACTCAATCCACACTTCCTGTTTAACACCCTCAACTCCATTGCCTCGCTCGTACATGCGCAACCGCAAGCTGAAGAAATGATCGAGGCCTTAAGCGACCTCCTGCGGCTCACATTGAAGGGCCCCGAACGGCAGGAAGTAACCTTACGCGAAGAGTTGCATTTTCTCGACCGTTACTTGCTGATCGAACAAATCCGGTTTGGCGACCGGTTGATGGTCGAAAAGGAGGTGGATGTCGCCGCTCTGGATGCCCTGGTGCCGATTCTCATTTTACAACCGCTGGTCGAAAACGCCGTCCGCCATGGCATCGAAACTCAAATTGCCCCCGGCTTGATTCGCATTACCGCCGAGCACGATCGGGATAGGCTCGTGCTCTGCGTAACGGACGACGGCCCGGGCCAGGCCAAAACCAGCGCTCCTCTCAAAGAAGGCGTTGGGCTTAGCAATACCCGTGCGCGTTTAAAGGAGCTCTATACCGATCAGGCCGCCCTCGAGCTCAAATCCGGAATCGACGGTGGGTTTTCCGCCCAGGTCCAGGTCCCCTGGCGAGTGGCGCACACCGCGGCGGAGTTGGGCGTGTTTGCCTGATGAAACTGCGAGCGCTGATTGTCGATGATGAAGCGCTGGCACGCGGGCGGTTGCGCAAACTGCTTGCCGCCGCTGCAGACCTTGAAGTGGTTGGAGAATGCAGCAATGGTCCCGAAGCCATTGCCTTCATTCGCGAACGCCGCCCCGACCTGGCCTTCCTGGATGTGCAAATGCCCGAAGTTAGCGGATTTGATGTGCTGCGGGCGCTACCTCACGATAGTTGGCCGGCGGTGATCTTCGTCACCGCGCATGATCAGCATGCCGTTGAGGCGTTTGAGATCCACGCATTGGATTATTTGCTCAAGCCATTCACCCAGGCTCGCCTCCTGGCGGCGGTGGAGCGCGCACGGCAACACTTACAGACCCGCAGTCATGCCGCCGCGAACCAGAGTCTGGCGCAATGGCTGGGCTCATCCAGGCCTGCCACCGAATATTTGAGCCGCTTCGCCGTGAAATCGGGCGCGGAGGTGCTCTTTATCCCTGTCGAAGATATCGATTACCTCGAATCAGCGGGCAACTACCTCGTGCTGCATACTCGCGGCGGAAACCACGTAATTCGCGAGACCCTTACTGGTGTAGAAGCCCAACTTTCTCCGCAGCAGTTTCACCGCATCAGCCGATCCATGCTCGTCAATCTGGAACGTGTCAAACGTCTGCAGTCCACACCGCGAGGCGAATATCTCCTTGTCTTGGATAACAACCAGCAGCTTCTGATGACGCGCGCCGTTAAGGAAATACAGGAGCGCCTGCAGTATCCCTCCAAAACCGCCGCCCATTAAGGCAGCGGAGCCCGTTGTACCTCCCGCAGCAGCCACGAAGCGGCCTGCGCATCCGAATCTCCCTAAACGCATCGTAACAGCTCCCGCCTGCGAATTCGCGAAACGTTTGGAGTGCGCGGTATTCCCGCGCTCTTCTTCGACTTTCCCATCCCACCCCAACAATCCGCGTGATCCATTTCTCAGAACCTCACTCGATGAGCATCGAACATTTCGCATCGAGCATCGACGGGTCCCGCAATGAAGAATAACACATGCTCATTGAATGAATTTCCGGTCGGGCTTCGGATTTTCGCCCCTTCTTTCGGCCTTCGGATTTCCGGCTTCGGGCTTGCACCCGCCCCCGATTTCCTTTGCCCCAATTCCCCTCGCGCATTACTGTTTCCGTCGAGGTCTTAATGGCAGCTCATGTTGCATCGGCAGAAAAACCGCCGGCCCGAGCCAATCGCCTGGCCCGGGAGAAATCGCCGTACCTCCTCCAGCACCAATTCAACCCTGTCGACTGGCAGCCCTGGGGCGATGAAGCGTTCGCCCAGGCGCGCGGGGAGGACAAGCCCATTTTCCTCAGCGTCGGTTACTCGACTTGCCACTGGTGCCATGTCATGGAACGCGAGTCGTTTGAAAACGACGGCGTGGCAAAATTCCTCAATGAACATTTCGTCAGCATCAAGGTCGACCGCGAGGAGCGGCCGGACGTGGACAGGATCTACATGACCTTCGTCCAGGCGACCACCGGTCAGGGCGGCTGGCCGATGAGTGTCTTCCTGGCGCCGGATCTGAAACCGTTTTTCGGCGGAACGTATTTTCCTCCCGATGCGCGCCAGGGTCGTCCGGGGTTTCTGCAATTATTACAGCACATTCACCAGCTTTGGCGCACGCGCCGCAACGATCTGGAAAAGTCAGCTGCCGATATGCATCAGCAGTTGGCGCAAATGGCCGATGCCGGCGAGCGCGCCACGAGTGAGCTGAAACCTGAAATCCTTCGCCATGCGGGCGAGCTCTTCAAATCCGCCTACGACCCGCGTTACGGCGGGTTCGGCGGCGCGCCGAAATTCCCGCAGCCGAGCCAGCCGCAATTACTGCTGCGTTTTGCTCGCCGTTTTGGCGATGAAGAGGCGGTGCGGATGGTGCTGCACACTTGCGAGCGCATGGCTGCCGGCGGCATCCACGATCAGCTCGGCGGCGGCTTTTCCCGCTACTCGGTCGATGCTCAATGGCTCGTGCCTCATTTCGAAAAAATGTTGTACGACAACGCCCAATTGGCGCAGTTGTACTTGGATGCTTATCTCGTCAGCGGCGACGCCAAATTCGCCAGCGTCGTTCAGGACGTCCTTGATTATGTCCTGCGTGACATGACCCACGCGGAAGGCGGTTTCTTTTCCGCCGAAGACGCCGACAGCGAAGGTCACGAAGGAAAATTCTATTGTTGGACGCAGTCCGATTTAGAGCACCTGCTGAAGCCGGACGAACTCAACGCAGCGGTGAAATTCTTCGGCATTACCAGCCAGGGCAATTTCGTCGACCACAGCCATCCCGAGCCGTTGCCGAATCTCAACGTCTTGAGCGTTGTCGAACCAACCCTCCTGCCAGCCGAGGCCAAAGCGCTCGGCCGCGCAATGCGAAAAATGTCCGCTGCTCGCGAACAACGCGTGCGGCCGCAACGCGACGACAAGGTGCTGGCCTCCTGGAACGGCCTGATGCTCGGCGCGATGGCGCGCGCGGGTGCGGTCCTGGGATTGGAAAGTTATCGCGCCGCTGCCGAGCGCAACCTGGCCTTCATGCGCAAAGAACTCTGGGATGCCGCCACCAACACACTCTCTCATCGCTGGCGCGACGGCGAATGCGATCGCGTGGAGGTGTTGGAAGGTTACAGTTTCTTGCTGGCCGGCGTCCTGGATGCCTACGAGGTGACCGTCGTGCCGGAGCATCTCGATTTCGCGATCGCTCTGGCCGAACAAATGTTGGCCAAATTCTATGATGCGGAACACGGCGGGTTCTGGCAAAGCCCCGCCAATCGCACCGATCTCATTCTCCGCGTCAAAGAAGCCTATGATGGCGCCGAGCCGTCCGGCAATTCCGTGGCTATTTTCGGTTTGCTCCGCCTGGGACATATCACCGGCAACACAAGGTTCACGAAGGCGGCCGACAAAAGCCTGCGTTACTTCGCTGGGCGACTTGAACAGTTGCCGCAAGCCGTGCCGTTCCTCCTGCAAGCCCTCGACTTTTACCTGTCGGAACCCAGCCGCGCGGTCATCGCCGGAGAACCGTCGGAAGCCCAAACCCGCAATCTTCTCCAAGCAATTCATTCGGTGTATCAGCCCAACAAAGTCGTGCTGGGTAACCTCGGTGCTGTCGAACCTTTTGCCCGCACGTTGCCCGCCAAAGAGGAGCCACAGGTCTATCTTTGCACCGGCACCACCTGCCAGCCGCCGACCAACGACCCGGACCAGGTGAAACGCTTGCTTGGCGCGGCATCAACTCAGTGATGCCCTGTTTCGAAAGCCTCAGAACGTTTGCAAAATTCTATCGGAGTGGCAGCGGCTGCGGCTTGAACCCTGATGGACGCGAGCGGTCCCCGCTTCCAGCGCAAGCGATTTGTCCGGACCGCGGGACGTCCCGGCCCGCAGCGGCAGCAACGGTGTCGAGAGTCCTGATCTTGGCCACTGTAACCATGAACCCGTGGCTTCTCCCTACTCCCCATCCGATGGGAGGATCGGGGCGTTTTTTCCCACATGATTCATGGGAAGCGCGCCCGGCTCGGGTGAATCGGCGTCACGTTCGAGGTTGTAAGTTGGACGTTGGGCGTTGGAAGCTCGTCCGTTGACGTCCTTGGCGTTTGCTTCTGAATCACTCGAAGCTGCAACCCTAAGTTTATTTACGCCCGCGGCCTTCGCGCGGCTTGCGCCAAAACCTGGAGCTGTTGCCGCCGTTCCGCCTTGCTCTTCTTCGAAAGGCGCTCGACCTCCTGATAGAATTTCTCGAGGTCACCGCCATTCTGCGCCAAAATCTGCTCGAACGCAGGCACCAATTCATAATAGGCGGCCACGGAATTGATGTGCGCGTTGTTGACCGGATGCTCGAACCACCAATCGAATTCCGTGTCCCCATTCCATTGGGCTTTTAGCACGGTGAACTCCTGCTTCATTTCTGCCAGGATTTGCTGCTTTTGTTGGCGCAGCTTCTCCGGTGACCGCTCCGTCGATTTTTCGGCCGCCTTAATTTTGCCCTCCCCGAGGTCCTGGTCTCCGTAAAGAGCTTCGAGTTTGGACCGCGTGCGCATTACCAAGTGCACCCAATCCTGGTTACGTCGCAGATGTGCCAGGTACCGATCCAGCCCCGCGCTATCGCCGCGCGAACGCAACCAACGCCGCGCCCCTTCTTCACCTACGGTCGTGGCAAAGGCTTCGTTGAAATCCGTGTCCCCGCGGGCGAACACGCGTTGATGACCCAATTCGTGAAAGATGATCTCCGCGAGGTCCGCATCGTGTTCAAAAATAAACGTATTCAGCAAAGGGTCCTTGAACCAGCCGAGCGTCGAGTA